>NZ_DBJD01000057.1:85902-91591 GCF_002297065.1 Treponema sp. UBA785
GGCGAAAAGCCGGTTTGAGCGCAAAGTGTGCTCCCCCAAAAAAATAAAAAGCGGTTTCTTTTCGTTTGATTTTTTTTTATAATTTCAAAATGCGCGATTTTTGTTACAAATGTTTTAGACCAAAAGATAGTTGTGTCTGCAAAGTTTTAAAGCCTTTTGACCCTGGAATTAAATTTGTTTTTTTGATGCATCCGAAAGAAGCTAAAAGGCAGCGCACTGGAACTGGACGAATTGCTCACGCTGGCTTAATTGATTCTGAAATTATTATGGGCATTGATTTTACAAAAAATGAACGGCTGTGCGAGCTTTTGCAAGATCCGCAGTTTTTTCCAGTTTTGCTATATCCTGACCAGGATGCCTGGAATTCTAAAAAAGCAGGTTTTAAGGAAGAATTGAACGGCCGTAAACTTTTGGCGATTATCATTGATTCAACGTGGTTTTGTTCAAAAAAAATGATTAAACTTTCGACAAATATTATGGCGCTTCCAAAACTGAGTTTTTCCGGCGAATACCGTTCGATTTTTACTTTTAAGCGTGAACCGCATCCTGAATGTGTTTCGACAATCGAAACCTGCTATTATTTGATAAAGGAATTTCAGGAAAGCGGTCTTATTAAAAAGACCTCAAATCCTGAAAGTTTAATGGATGCTTTTAAGATGATGATAAAATTCCAGCTTCAAAAAGAAAACGACAGGATCGCAGGACTTTTGCCGAATACTCACGCAAATGACTACAAATTCACGAAGAAAAAAGAAATTCCCGATTTTAATTGAGCGGAAGCTCGCCGTCTGCCTCAAATTCTCCGTTTAGAGCGCCAAATAGCGCTTTGAAGGTGTATGGCGAATAACTGTAGCCTAGCAAAATTGTATCCGCCCACTTGCAGTTTAAAACCGGAACAGGAGAAAGAACCGACATTATTACGACTTTTTTGCCGAGTTTTTTTAAATGTTCTGCAATCATTGCGCTGCGTTCATTTGCAACACAGATTATTATTGTGTCATAGTTTTTTGCAGTTGTTTGAATATTTCGGCTCATCCAGTCTGCCTGATTTGGTCCCATTTCGTAGTCGAATTTGAATTCTGCACAGTTTGAATAACGTTTTTTTGCTTCTTCAAAAAAATCAGGAAACTGAGTCTGGCCAGCAAGCAAAATGCGTTCGTTTTCGTCAGGAGCAAAAGGCAGACATTTTCCTGATTTGTAGGCTGTTATTGAACGGCAAGCCTGGCTTAAAAAGAATTTTTGTCCTTCTTTGTCCGGAATTTTCTGGTCAAGTGTTGCTGGATCCGGATAAAGAGGAGCGGCATTATTGCTCTTAAAATAATTTAATTTGTATAAAATTACGCGTCTTGCGGCTTTTTGGACAGTTTGCTTAAAAGCCGTGCTTGATTCCATAAGAGAAAGGTTTGAAGTCCACAAACTTTCATTCCAGCGCGCAGTTGTAGAAGAAATTACAATGTCGTTTCCAGCTTCGATTGCAAGACGAAAAGCCCGGCTTAAACTTCCAGCGTACATTGTCGCTCCGTTCATCATCATATCATCTGTAATAATCAAACCTTCGTAGCCAAGACGATTGCGCAAAATGTCGGTCAAAAAAACTTTTGAAAGGCTCGCAGGTTCACCGTTTGAAATAATTTTGGGAAAACTCAAGTGACCGCTCATAATTGCAGGAATTTTTTCGGCAATTAAAAACTTAAACGGGACAAGCTCACGGTTTTCGAGGGTTTTGTAGTCAATGTCAATTTGAGGAAGATTTCCGTGGCTGTCGAGGCTTGTATCGCCGTGCCCCGGAAAATGTTTGGCTGTCGGAATAACTCCGGCCGCAATTGAACCGGCAGAAAAACTAGCGCCAAGCTGACCTACAAAATCAGGATTTGAGCCAAAAGAGCGGGGGCCGATTACCGAAGACTGTAAATTTGTATAATTGTCTACGGTCGGAGCAAAATTCATATTTATTCCAAGAGCCTTGATTTCGCGGCTTATGTAATAGCCAGAATAATAAGCGTCGATTGGATAACCGCTTGCGCCAATTGCCATATTGCCAGGAGTTTCGGAAGTTTCACCTTTTACATGACGAATCCATCCGCCTTCCTGATCGGTTGCCACAAAAAGAGGAATACGGAGTTTCCGAGACTGTGATTTTTTTTGCAGTGTTGCTACAGAACTTGCAACAAGCTGCGTATTGTCTGTGTTCCAGCCAAAAACTTTTACGCTGCCAAGTCCGCGTTCATAAACCCATTTTATTAAAAGCTCGCTCGGTTCTGCGCCTGCCCAGCCAAACATTAAAATCTGGCTCAAAAGTTCGTCATTGCTCATTTTTCCGACCAAAAAATCAGCAAGCTCTTCCGAAGGATAATCGCTCCAAAAATCCGCATCTTCAGGAATTTTTGTCTGCGAAAAACAAAAGCTAGCAATTAAAGCAAAAAATGCGCAAGCAAGGACAAGTTTTTTTTTCATCATATCTTTTTATTCACTTTTAGAATTTAACTGTTTTGAGTTTTTTAGCAATGTTACGTATTCGTGCGCCTGATGAGCAGCGATTGCCCCGTCTGAAGCTGCCGTAATAAGCTGCCGGAAAGGTTTTGCCCGAACATCACCGGCCGCATAAATTCCCGATACAGCAGTTTCCATTTTGTAATTTGTAATAAGATAACCGCCTTCGTCTTTTTTTAGCATATTTACAAGCTCTGTGCGCGGATTCATTCCAACAAAAATAAAAACAGCGTCGCACGAAAGTTCTATTTTTTCGCCAGAAATATTGTTCTTAAGCAAAACAGAATTTACTTTTGCTTTGCCGTTAATTTTTTCAACCTGAGTGTCATAAAGAATAGAAATATTTTTTACCTTTTGAATTTTCTGCTGAATTGCTTTTTGAGCACGAAGTTCTCCACGTCTGTGAACAAGAATTACGCTCTCTGCGAGCGAAGAAAGATAAAATGCTTCTTCGCACGCGCTGTCGCCACCACCAACAACGATAATTTTTCCGCCTCGAAAAAAAGGTCCGTCGCAGGTTGCGCAATAGCTTACGCCACGACCACTAAATTCTGCTTCTCCAGGAATTTCAAGTCTTTTGTGGGCTGCGCCAGTTGCAATCAAAACAGAATAAGCCGAAATTTTGCCATTTTCTGTCTCAATCAAAAATTTTCCCTTGATTTTATCTATTGAAAGAACTTTTGTTTTTTGAATTTCTGCGCCAAAACTCTCTGTCTGAGAAAGCATATTCTGAATAAAAGTAGAGCCTTTCACCGATGGGAAAAAACCCGGAAAATTTTCCAGATTAAAAATATTCAACGCCTGGCCGCCAGTTTCGCCGCAATCAATTAAAAGTGTAGAAAGTCCGCTTCTAGCCCCGTACTGCGCAGCAGTCAAACCAGCCGCACCCGCACCAACCACAACAAAGTCGTAAAAATCTTTTTGCATATTTTGATTATACAAAAAAAAATGCCCTTACTCTACATAAGGGCACATATATATAAACGGGAACAGGCTTTGCCATTGGCTCCCGGAAATAAAAAAGCGGAAGTAATTTTGCAATCACTACCGCTTTTTAAGGCGTCTAACAGAATCGAACTGTTCAATCACGGTTTTGCAGACCGTTCCCTTAGCCACTTGGGTAAGACGCCGTATTTGTTTAGTATATAAAAAATAAAATTTCGTGTCTAGTCTTTTTAATATTTTAACGGTAAAATATGTGGAAAAATGTTTATTGAGCTAATGCAGGATGCTGATAAAAACGAAATTCTCAGTTACATGCTTCCTTACGAAAAATTTTCAGTCATGCTTTATTCTGAAATTCTCCACGGAGGAAAATCAATCTACGTTTTAAGAGGAAATTTTGGAGAAATCCACGGAATTTTCAGCTGGTGGCAGGGAAGTTCAATTCACCACTGTCTGCCGGAAGTTTACGGAAAAAACCGCAACGAAATCGAAAGCGCCTTTGTAAATTTTTTTGAAGAAAATTCAATAAAATACATTTTTAGCATTTCGGGCGAAAAAAGCGGCACTTTAATGCTAAAAAAAATTCTCGAAAATCATTTTGGAAAAACTCCCAAAATTCAAATCGAATATTTTTTAATGGAAAACGGGCGTTTTGACTCTGCAAAAGACCTCGCAAGAATGAACCGCCAGCTTTCTGTAGAAAAATGCACCGAACAGGAAATTCCAAGAGTGTTTCCTCTTCAGGTTGAATTTGAAAAAGAAGAAGTTGTCTTTGAACCAGAACTTTTTAACGAAGATCATTGCCTTGCAAAATTTGAAAATTTTGTCGATGCAGGAGCAGTTTTTATCGGGAAAATCAAAAATATGCCGCTTTGCAAACTAACCGTAAGCGCTCAAGGAAAAAATTATGTTCTTTTAGGCGGAATTTTTACGATTCCAAAATACAGAAACTGCGGACTTGCAAAAGCGCTTTTAAACACTGTAAGCCAGAAATTCGCCGCACAGTCAAAAAAATGCACGCTTTTTGTAAAAACAGAAAATACAGCTGCAATAAAAGTCTACGAAAAAACAGGATTCAAAAAATTCTGCAATTTTGAGATTTTATATTATTAAACCAAAACATAAAAATTTTATGGGAGATTTTATGAACGATTTTAATTTATGCCCAAACTGCGGAAGCAAAAACATAAAAAATGTCAAAAACAGAAAATGGCTATGCCAGGACTGTGGTTTTGACCTTTACAACAACGTTGCAAGCGCCGTCGGTTTAATAATTTGCGACAAAGAAAACAAAATTCTTTTGGAAGAACGTGCAAAAGAACCCAAAAAAGGCTTTCTCGCTTTTCCGGGAGGATTTGTAGATCCGGACGAAACAGCCGAACAAGCCTGTATCCGCGAATGTATGGAAGAAATCGGGGCCAAACCTGCGGAATTAAAATATCTTTGCAGTTTTCCAAACACCTACGAATACAAAAATATCACCTACAAAACCTGCGACCTTTTTTTTGAAGCACTTTTACCAGAAAATACAAAATTTTCCGCACAAAAAAGCGAAGTCGCCGGCTTAAAAAAGATTTTAATTCAAAAAGAAGAAGATATAGACAACGCAAACCTTGCCTTTGAAAGCGCAAAAAAAACTTTAAAACTCTGGCTAAAAAAGGTAAACTCAAAAGGCTAAGACAATTTTAATCAAAAGGAAAAAATATGGACGTAAAAAACTTAACAATCGCATTTACAATCGCCGGCTACTGCATTTTTGCCGCGCTTATTATTTCAATTCCATTCAAAATTAAAAAATTAAAAAGTGAATGCGGCGAATTAAAAATGGCATTAAGGTCAGACTTTCCTTTGCGTTCAATTTTGACCTTTGCAGTCTGCGCGCTTTTGCTCGGAGTAATTCCATTCCGAAATTTCCAGCTTTATCTTTCGGTAATTTTTATTTTGACAGCGCTTTTAGGTTCAAGCATTGCGTCAAAACAAGTCGTTAACAGCGGAATAAACGGCATTTACGAAAATATGATAATCAGCGACACAACCGCCATAAAATACGAAAACATTCTCTCGTTGCCAACACTTAGCTACGAAAAACAAAAAGAAACGACAAATGTCGATTTCAGACATCTCGAAATTTTGACAAAAAGCGGAGCAAAAATCACTATGGTTTTTCCAAATGAACAGATAAGAAATCAGGCGCTCAGCGTAATTCTTGAACAGTGTCCGCGCCTAAAAACAGAAGAATAAACTAGGAGATAAG
>NZ_DBJD01000057.1:91776-93377 GCF_002297065.1 Treponema sp. UBA785
CATCCTGCCATCATAAAAAAACTAGCCGAAACAAACCTTCTTCACACAAGCGGCTATGGTTCAGACGAATTTTGCGAAGAAGCAAGAACTTTAATCCGCAAAGCCTGCGAAATTCCAGGAGCGCAAATACAATTTTTGACAGGCGGAACTCAGACAAATTCAACCGTAATCGACAGCCTTCTAAAAAAATGGCAAGGTGTAATTGCAGCCGAAAGCGGACACGTTGCGGTTCACGAAGCAGGAGCCGTTGAATACACAGGCCACAAAGTAATCGCACTGAAAGCTCAAAACGGAAAACTTTCTGCAAAAACTATCGAATCTTACATAAAAGATTTTTACGCCGACGCAAACTGGGAGCACATGGTTGAACCTGGAATGGTCTACATTTCTCAGCCAACAGAATTCGGAACAATTTACTCAAAACAAGAGCTTTCCGACATTTCAAAAGTTTGCCGCCAATACAAAATTCCACTTTTTGCCGACGGAGCACGGCTTGCCTATGCGCTCGGAAGCAAAGAAAACGACGTAAGCCTAAAAGACCTTGCCCGCCTAACCGATGTTTTTTACATTGGCGGAACAAAATGCGGCACACTGTTTGGCGAAGCCGTCGTAGTTCCAAAACCAGAACTAATTCCTCATTTTTTAACACAAATAAAGCAGCACGGCGCATTGCTTGCAAAAGGCAGGCTTCTCGGAATTCAATTTGCGGAACTTTTCAAAAACAACCTTTATCTCGAACTCGGAAAAACAGCAGATTCTTACGCACAAAAAATTCAAGACGCGCTCACCGCCGCAGGCTACAAACTTTATTTTGTTTCTCCGACAAACCAAGTTTTTTTTATAATCGAAAATTCAAAATTGCAGCCGCTTGAGCAAAAAGTAGCGTACGGATTTATGGAAAAATACAACGAAAACCACACCGTAATCCGTTTTTGCACAAGCTGGGCAACCACAGAAAACGACGTAGAAAAACTTTTAAAAGTCATAAAAGAAATGTGATTTTAAATTTTCGGACGGCAATTTGCCCAAAACCAGACAATTTGCGCAAATTGCGCTGTCCATAACTGAAAAAACCGGCTGCTTTGGGTTCGGTAGCCCTCATTGGCGGCTTCGCAGCCAACTGCCGCCCGCCGCATCCGGCGTAAGTCCACTGTATTTTTCTAAAAAATCATTCTTCGTAATCAAAAATTTTAGTTTCATCTTCCAGAAAAATCCAATACCTAGAATAAGGCTTAATCCAGTCTCCATTTTCTGACCAAAAACCGCTTCTTATAAGCACATAAAGCCAAGTTCCGTTTTCAGACTCTTTGATTTTTAAGACGCGAACTTTTAGTCCGCCTTCGTGATTCAAGCTTTTTGCAACAACTTCGCTAGTCAAAACAGGCTCGATTCTCAATTCAACCTGACCGTTTATTGTAAAAATCGAAGCTTCTTTTATTTCATGACAAAGCGAAAATGCCGGCAAAAGAAAAAATAAACTTAAAAAAACACTGATTAAATTTCTGTAAAAATTAAAATCTTCCATAAATACCCGAAATAGTCCAAATATCGAGTTTTGATAAGAACAGTAATTTAAGTATCATTGCCGTGCTTGACACCGC
>NZ_DBJD01000084.1:0-21479 GCF_002297065.1 Treponema sp. UBA785
AAAAACGAGGCTGAAAAAAACGGCCCGCGCTGGTATTTTTTGACAAGCCGTGGAATTTTGACTTCTTCTGATTTGCAGAATTTTGAATATCGCAATAATGGACTTCCGTTTTTGAAAATGAAGGAAGTGAATTTGGATCAGGTTTCTTTTGTGGACAGGCCTGCGCAGCTAAAGGATTTGGAAGTTCATCCGGAAAATTCTCAGATTCTCGTGACTGCAACGAAAGACCGCGTTTATATAACTTATGACGGCGGATTAAGCTGGAAAAGCCTTGGGTCGATGAGCAGCGCGACTTCTGGAATTAAGGCTGTTGCGGTTTGTACGGTTGGCGGCGTTCTTACGGTTTTTGAATCTCATCCGATTTTTGGTTTTTCGTATATTCAGCCGCAGAGCGCAAAACCTGTCTGGAAAGATTGCAATGGCGGTTTTGACAATATGAAGGGGCAGACTTATCCTGACGAAATTGCTGATATTTGTCCGGTTGTTTTAAAAAATTCTGATGGAACTTCGTCTACTGAGATTTATGTGAGCCAGACTTTTTTGCCAAGGCTTTATAGATTCAATTGGCAGACAAAACGGGCGGAACTTCTTTATAGCGGAAAAGAGCCGGCTGACACGATTGACGGTCTTTTTTGGGACGGAAATGAACTTTTGTATACCCGTCCGGGCGAAGTGGCTTCGTATTCTCCGCAAAACCAAGGACTTGGTTCTATTCCTCAGAGTTATTATACGTGGAAAAAAACATTTTCTGCGATTGCACCGAACGACACTCTTTATTCAGCATGGATTCCTGACGAAAAAAATCTTTCCGAAGGAATTTCTTTGAGCGAGCTCTGGCTTTTAAAACCTGAACTTTGCACAAACCAGTATGCGCAGAAAGCGTTGAACCGCCGCTCAATTTACTGTCCGGCAAACCATGTGACAACTCAGGCTGGAATCGACAAATACAAAAAAATTATCCTTGGCAATAAGCTTGACAGTCTTGTAATCGACATGAAAGATGACTATGGACTTTTGCGTTACGATGCGAAAGATCCTGTTGTAATCGAAAAAGGTTATATTTCGAGATACCATATAGATTTAGAGCATTTTGTCTCGGAAATGAAAAAAGACGGAATTTATCTGATTGCGCGAATTGTTGTTTTTAAGGACAAAAATCTAAGTCAGTATGCAGGCGGAAAATATGCGGTTTGGGACAAAACTTTAAACAAGGCGTGGGTTGGAACTCGTGGTTTTGAAGATATAACCGATGAAGACGGAAATGTTATTGGTCAGAAAACGGCATATTATGACGAGAATTGGGTCGATCCGTATTCTCCTGAAGTTTGGGATTACAATGTGCGGATTGCGCGTGAACTGATTGCCGGCGGATTTGATGAAATTCAGTTTGACTATATCCGTTTTCCGACAGACGGACGCAATATGGCAAATGCGGTTTTCCGCTGGAAGGAGAAAGGCATGGACAAGGAATCGGCCCTTCTTTCTTATCTTGCTTATGCCAGAAAAAATATTGACGCTCCGATTGGAATTGATATTTACGGCGCAAACGGCTGGTATCGTTCAGGAACTAGAACTGGACAGGACGTTGAGCAGCTTTCGGAATATGTGGATATAATCTGTCCTATGTTCTATCCGAGTCATTTTGAACAGAACTTTTTGGATTACGCTCCTTATTCTGAACGGCCTTACAGAATTTATTATTACGGAACTTACCGAAACACTGTAATCGGCAGAAACAGAATTATTATAAGACCGTGGGTTCAGGCTTTTTATCTGAATGTGCGGTATGACCGTCAGTGGTATGGCCAGGAATATGTTCAAAAACAAATTTTTGGCGTGCGCGACAGTGTTGACCGTGGATATATGTACTGGAACAATATTGGCCGCTACGACGATATTTTGCCGGATGTTGGAAATTCTGCTTATAACGGAACTGCAGCCGAAGCCTCAAAAGAATACAGGAAACCGGCTCTTGGAAACAAAAATCTGCTTTATCCAGAAAATATAGAAACTTTTGAAAATATAGAAAAATTGCAAAACAAGGCTGTAAGCGAATTTATTATGGACAGCGGAAAAAATGAACTTGCAGGAAAAGAAGGAAAAAAAGGAGGAGGATTTCCTTCGATTGGCGACATAAAAAAACTCTGGCAGGCATACGAAATTGACAAACGCGAGATATAATTTAGATGAACCGGTTGCGGCAATTGCGACAGCTCTTGCTCCTGCTGCTCTCGGCATTGTCCGTGCAAGCGGAAAAAACTGTATCGAAAAAATTGCAGAAATTTTCTCAAGACCAAAGGCCTTAAAAGAAGCCGGTGGAAATTCCATCGTCTACGGCTGGATTTTGGACAAAAATACAGAATCTGAGGAAGAAAATGCAGAAAAAATTGACGAGGTTTTGATTTCTGTTTTTCGCGCTCCAAAAAGTTTTACTGGCGAAGATATGTGCGAAATTTCCTGTCATGGCGGAGTTTCTGTTGTAAATGCAGTTTTTGAAACGCTCTTAAAAAATGGTTTTCGTCAGGCAGAAAAAGGCGAATTTACTTTTAGGGCTTATATAAACGGCAAGTCGGATCTTACAAAAGCGGAAGCGGTTCGCGAAATAATTGATTCTAAAACCAGCGACAGCCGTTCCCGTGCCGCCGGAAGACTGAGCGGTTCGCTTTTTGAAGAAATTGATTCAATAAAAACTCTTGTGACGGACACCCTTGCCGCAATCGAAGTTGATATTGAATATCCGGAAGACGAAGAAACTATTGCCGACAGTTTTGACCCGAAAATGCTCGAAAATGCCCGCGACCGTCTTTGCGAGCTTGCTTCTTCATGGAAAAGCGAAAAAATTTACCAGGACGGGGCAAGAATTGTTCTAGCTGGAAAAACAAATGCCGGAAAATCTTCACTTTTTAACGCGCTTTTGAAGGAAGATCGTTCGATTGTAAGCGACATTGAAGGCACAACCCGCGACTGGATTGAAAGCTGGGTAAGTTTTGACGGAATTCCTGCCAGGCTTTTTGACACTGCCGGACTTAGAAAGACAGATGATATAATAGAAGCAAAAGGCGTAGAACTGACCGAAGATTTGGCTTCAAATGCGGATTTAGTTCTTTATCTTGTGGATTCTTCCAAAGGCGTTCTGGACGATGATAAAAAATTTTTAGAAAAAAACAAAAATATTCCGGTGATTGTCGTATTCAATAAAATGGATTTGACAGGCGGAAATGAAAAATCTTTTGAAGAAGTTTTGGCTTCTGAAGGAATAAAAGGCTCTGTAAAAATTTCTGCAAAAAAAGGAATTGGAATTGGAGAACTTACAAATCTTGTAAAAAAGACGATTCTGAATGATTCGACTGTAAAAAGTGAAAAAACTGGACTTGGTTCGGAACGCCAAAAAAAGAGCGTGGAGCAGGCTCTTGAAAGGATTGAACATGCTCTGGAAATTGCCAAGGACGAAACTTATGGTCTTGACGCTGTAGTTCAGGATTTGGAAGATTCTTTGGACAGTCTTGGCGAGGTAACGGGCGAAGTTACGCCGGACGATGTTTTGGGTTCGATTTTTAGCCATTTTTGTGTCGGAAAATGATTTTTTGCAGGCAAATGCGGTGGATTTTGACAAGGTTATCTGGGCGAATGTGATTAAAACCCAACCTATTATTTGACGCTAACGCAATCTGAGTGTTAAAATTGAATAATCTATCAGAGAGGATTTTTACATGGAAAAATCTGTAAAAAAAATATTCAAATTTTGCGCCTTTGCCGGCATTTTTATTTTTGGATCGGAATTTTTATTTTCGCAGGAATCGCTTGATTCTGTTTATGCTCAGATTGATTTAGCATTTGTTGAACAGTCGCCGGAAAATATTTCAAAAGTTCTTGAAAAATATTCATCTTCAAAAGACTATTACCTTTACGAGGCTTACACTTTAAAAAAGACAAGACAATATGTTGTTGAAAATAACCTTGAGTTTGCGCGCGATGCTACTCTTGCCGTAATTGACAATAATCTCGAAAATTTTGATGCCGTTGACTTATATTCGTATATTGACCGCGCAATTTTGAGCGAAGAAGCGGCTCGCCGCGCAGAAGAAAACCGCCTTCGGATGGAAGCAGAAAGACTTGCCGTTTTGAACGAACGTACGAAAGCAAAAATTGCAAAATCTGACACTTATTCTAGTGTAAATACAGCGTCAGGAACTTCAATTTACATAAATCAGGAAAAAGCTTTTTCATCGATTGACTGGAACGTGAGCATTGGAATTGCCGATGTGCTTTTCCAGAGCGTAACAAAACCTGACAGTTATTCAAGCCTAAAATACGGACTTTCTTTTGGAGCAAATCTTTTCTATAAAACTGAAGAGTATATTGCCGGCGGTGAAGTTTTTGCAGATTTTGAAATGCTTACGCTCGGCGCTGGAGAGCAGGAAATAATCAGCACAGGAAAATTTGTCCCGATGATTTCTTTCCCGTCGTTTAACAAAAATTTCTTCCTTCGCGTTGGAGCGGCTGTTCAAGGGCTTGGCGCCCAGACAGAGGTCGAAACTGGTTCTGTAGAAACATTTTTCTCTCCAGTTTTTGGAATTGGCCTTTTTAATATGATGCTTGGTTCGACCGCAGTTGATATGTATTATGACTATTATTTAGGTCATTTTGCGTACGATGATTTAAAATCCAGTATGGAAGCAGGTTTTTCTGTAATGCTCCCGCTTACTGAAAACGAAAGAACAAGAATCGGTTTAAAACTCGGACTTGTTGATACGCTTTTTATAAAGGATGAAGGAATCGATAACCGTGCAAAAGGAATTATTTCGATTGGAGTAGGAAATGTTAAAAATTAAAAAAGTTTGTTCATTTGTTGCGTTGATTTTTACAGCAGTTTCGGTTTTTGCCCAGTCGGGAACAGCTGAACTTACAAAACGTTATCTTGAAAGGGCAAATACTCAGTATGAAAATGCTCAGTACAACGATGCTTATAAAACAATAAATGCGGTTTTAAAATTGAATGAATCTTCCGGAATTCCGGCAAATGCCGCTCTTATTGCGACACAGATATATTCAAAGGTTTTGGACGGCATAAAATCGTCAGGAGATTATTCAAAATTTGGCGATGTGACTGCAAATCTTGAAAAATATCCTGTAATTGCAGACAGCGCAACCCAGCAAAAAGTAAAGGCGATTTATGCTCAGCAGGAAGCGGAGCTTCAGGCAAAAAAAGAAGCCGCGCAAAAAGCCGAACGTGAAGAGCAGCTTAAAATGTATCAAAATCAGCTTGAAGAACATAGAAAAAGCCAGTCTTCTTTTATGGACGCAATGCAGAAAAGCCAGGAATCCGTAATGAACTCAATCGTAGAGCTCGGTGAAAATATGTCCGAAGCTTCAAAACAGAGTGCAAAATCAAATCATATGGTTTTAATTGCTGTTTTGATTATCTGCATTGTCCTTGTTTTTGTATTTATAGTTGTAGTTCTCGCAATTCGCGCTGCAGCAAAAGCAAGTGCCCGTCAGTCAATGCAGTTTACGGAAACTTTAAAGCTTGTTCAGGGAATGACGCAGCAAAACAGCCAGCTGCTTCTCGGAAATGTTACGGATTTGCAGAGGCTTGGAGGTCCGGGACTTCGTTCTGCAGGAAGCAGCCGATGGGGAGTTGACGCGCTTCCGGCTCCAGAAATGAGCGAAGAAGACAAGGAAGAATTAAAAATTCTTGCTATAAAGTGCGAAGAGCTCGGTTCTAAAATTGACAGCGTAAGCCGCCGAAAAAACAACTCAAAGAACGTAAGCGAATTGGTTTACAAACTTTCTATTGCCCTCGGCTTAAACCAAAATACTGCGATGGTTTATTTCTGCGCGTCTATGGTTTACGATGCAGGTTTTTTGTCTGTTCCAGAAGAAGTTCTTTCTAGTGCAAATTTGACTGAAGAACAGAAAGATGAGCTTAAAACCCACGTTTCAAATTCTGCTGAATATTTTGACTTTGTTCCAAAAAAATATATGCAGATTTTTGAAGATGCGGCCAGCAGCCATCACGAAAATGAAGACGGTTCAGGTTATCCAGACGGCTTAAAGGAAGATGAAATTCCACAGATTGCAAAAATCATTCACGTTGTGGAAAGTTACAATTCCCTCATAAGCCGGCGCAATTACCGTCAGATAAAAGACAAGGAAACTGCTATCGAAGAGTTGCTTGCAAAGACGAATTTGTATGATGAAACCGTTGTAAAAGCATTGGATTCCATTGTTTAAATTACATATTTTCGATATTATTGAACCGCTATTTTTATAGCGGTTTTTTTTACGGGGGATTGTTATGTGTGGAATTGTTGGTTATGTTGGAGAAAAAAATGCGACTCCGATTCTTATAAATGCTTTAAAAAAACTTGAGTATCGTGGATACGATTCTGCAGGAATTGCTGTTTTGGGAAACGATGACATAATCGTTCGCAAGGCAAAAGGCGCAATCAAGTATCTTGTTGAAAAAATTACAGGCGAAGTTGTAAAAGATTCTAAAAATTTGTCAAAGGAAGAATGTGAAAAAGCCGAAGCTGAATATGAGCGTCAAATTGAAAAAACAGCTGATTTTGTAAAAGGAAATATCGGAATTGGACACACTCGCTGGGCAACTCACGGAGAGCCAAGTGATTTAAACGCTCATCCGCACACAAACGTAAGCGGAACAATTGCCGTAGTTCACAATGGAATTATCGAAAATTATGCAAAAATCAAGAACTGGCTTCAGAGTCAGGGCGTTGTATTTAAAAGCCAGACAGATACAGAAGTTGTCGCACATCTTATAAATTATTATTACGAACAAAAAAAGGACATTTTTTATGCAGTTTTGCAGGCTCTTAAAAAACTTGAAGGAAGTTATGCGCTCGGTGTTGTGTGCAAGGATTTTCCAGACAGAGTTATTGCCGCACGAAAAGATTGTCCTCTGATTGTCGGTGTTGGCAATGGTGAAAATTTTATAGCGAGCGATGTTCCTGCAATTCTTGAATATACCCGCGAAGTTTATTATCTTGAGCAAAAAGAAGTTGCCGTTCTTTATGCAGACCATGTTGATTTATTCAACGAAGACGGCGAAAAAATCATAAGAAAACCTTCGCATGTTGAATGGGATTTGTCTGCCGCAAAAAAAGACGGTTATGCTCACTTTATGCTTAAAGAAATTCACGAGCAGCCAAAAGCCCTGACAGACACTTTGCGTCCGCGCCTTGTAATCGAGAATAATGTTCCTGTGGATATAAAGTTTGATGAATTCGATTTTGATGAAAACTGGAAAAATGCCGGACGAATCGTAATCACTGCCTGCGGAACTGCTTCTTATGCAGGAATGGTTGGCCGTTACGCATTTGAAAAATTTGCAAGAATTCCTGTTGTTGTGGACGCCGCTTCAGAATTCCGCTACAGAAACCCGATTTTAAAAAAGGACGATATTTTTATTGTAATAAGCCAGTCTGGCGAAACAGCCGACACTCTCGAAGCTTTGAGAATTGCTAAAAAATGCGGCGCAAAAGTTATTGCAATTACAAATACTGTCGGTTCGAGCGTAAGCCGCGAAGCAGACCGTGTTATTTACACATGGGCAGGTCCGGAAATCGCAGTTGCTTCGACAAAAGCTTATACGACACAGTTGATGTGCCTTTACTTGCTTGCAATCAAAATGGGCGAAGTCCGGGGAACGATTGCAAAAGACGATTATTTAAAGCTTTTAAAACAGCTTGAAGAAATTCCTGAAAAAGCAAAGCAGATTGTAGAAAATCAGCCGGTAATCCAAAAATTTGCGTCCGAACAGTTCAATAAAGAAAAAATATTTTATATTGGACGACTGTTCGACAGCGCTTCTTCAATGGAATGCGCGCTCAAATTAAAAGAAGTAAGCTACATGCACAGCGAAGCATTCGCAGCCGGAGAACTAAAGCATGGGCCGATCGCTCTTGTTGATAATTCTACTTTGGTTGTTGCGCTTGCGACGGAACCTGCTCTTTATGAAAAAATTGCATCTAATATTCTCGAAGTAAAAGCCCGTGGAGCCGCAACTCTTGTAATTACCCAGGATTGCAGCGGAGCTTTTAAAAACTGTGCTGATACGACAATTCAGATCCCAAAATGTGAAAACGACTTGGCTTCGATAATTTCTGTAATTCCAGCTCAGCTTTTTGCTTATTATTGCGCTGTTCAAAAAGGTCTTAACCCTGATATGCCGCGCAATCTTGCAAAGAGCGTTACGGTAGAATAAAATGCGGATTTTGTGTTTGGGCGACAGCATAATGCAGTACAACGACTGGACTTCTTATCCTCAGACAGGCTGGGTTCAGTTGTTGGACAGATTTTTTGAAACCGGAACTCAAATTTTGAATTTTGCGCGCAACGGAAGAAGTTCAAAGAGTTTTATTGCCGAAGGCCGGTTCAAAAAAGTTTTGGAGCAGGCGCAGCCAGGCGATTTTGCTTTAATTCAGTTTGCCCATAATGACGAAAAATCAAATGATCCGGAGCGCTATGCTTCTCCAGAAAAAGGCGGAGAATTTAGAAAAAACTTAAGTTTTATGGCTAAAGAACTAGAAAAAAAAGGTGTAAAGCCAATTTTTTTGACGCCTGTAGCAAGACGAAAATTTGTTTCTGAAAATAAAATAGAAAACAGCCACGGACTTTATCCGACTGCGATTTTAGAAACCGCCGCCGAATTAAAAATTCCCTGCATTGACCTTACGGCTCTTTCGACAGAATATTTTGAAAAATGCGGAAAAGAAAATAGTCGCCGTTTTTTTATGAATTTTGACGCCGGAATTTTTGAGAACTATCCTGACGGAAAAAGCGACGACAGCCATTTGCGCTGCGACGGAGCATACTGTGTTTGCCGGCTTTTTGTTATGGCACTTTTAAAAATAAAGGACAGCTGGAGCGAATACAAAGTTTTGGCAGAAAAAGTCTGCATAAAAGGAATTTATTCCGACCGGGAAATTGATGACGAAAAACTCTTCTGGTAAATTTTTGCGAGTTTTGGGCTTGCTTAATTGACGGCAACCGCTGTTTTTTGATATAATCAAAAAAGTATCAGGTCATAAGCCTCTACAACCAGGGCCATTAGCTAAGCTGGTTGTAGCGCCGGCCTTATAAGCCGGGTCTTACCCAAGTTCAAGTCTTGGATGGCCCAAAAATTGCCCGACTTGTCGGGCAATTTTTTTTGTAAGCACAGCATCTTTTTTATAAAAAAATAAAAGCCAATGTACGCCGGATGCGGCGGACTTTAGTTCAGGACGGCATTTGTGAAAATGCCGTCCTGAATGTAGCGGAAGCGGAATCCATAGCAGCCGGTTTTTGAGTTGATAAATGTTAAAAACAGGCGGATGAGACTTTTTTCTAAAATGCCGTCCAAAATAAAAAAAAATCTAAATTTAACTTTTATTTAATTTTTGCTAAACTTAAAATCAATATAATTTGTAAGGATTTTGTATGAAAAGTTCAAAATTTGTTTTTGGAGCTTGTCTTTTTTTTGTTATGGCTTCTCTTTTGCCGGCTCAAAATGCAGAAAATGCGGTTTATGATGGAGAAATTGTTTTT
Source organism: Treponema sp. UBA785 (assembly GCF_002297065.1). Taxonomy (NCBI): domain Bacteria; kingdom Pseudomonadati; phylum Spirochaetota; class Spirochaetia; order Treponematales; family Treponemataceae; genus Treponema; species Treponema sp. UBA785. Next base: position 9,550 of record NZ_DBJD01000084.1, read on the forward strand.
AGCGCTTCTGTTTTGAGTGATGAGGAAACTCCGTTTTTTGGCGGCTGGACTGGTGAATGGAATGAAAGAAAACATCCTTTTGTTGCCTTGACTGGCGCGCTCGGATTTAACGTTCTGCTTGCAACATGGAACCGTTATATGATTGGTTCAAACTGGGCAAAAACAGGCTGGGACGAATGGAATCACTTTTGGGAGCGGGAGATGTCCTGGGACCGCGACTGGTATTGGACAAACTTTTTTCTGCATCCTTATCAGGGTTCTATGTATTATATGGCTTCCCGCGGTTCAAATTTAAATCAGCTTGAGTCGTTTTTGATTACGGCTCTTGGTTCTTATACTTGGGAGTATCTTTGCGAAACAAATGCGCCTTCAAAAAACGACATGGTTTTTACGAGCGTTGGTTCGTTTGCTGTCGGTGAAATGTTCTACCGTCTGAGCATTGAGGCGGAAGAAATCAATTCGCTTTTAAAAATCGCGATAAACCCTCAGCGGCTTTGGACTGAATATCTTTGGGGAATCAAGCCAAAAAAGACTGGAGGACATATTCACAGTTTGTCGCTCGGCGTTGATATTGGAAACGTAAATGCAGGAGTTCACCTTAAAGACAAAAAATATGAATATCCTGAGCACGAAGCATTTCCTCTTTTTGGAATGGTTGAGTTTAAGGTTGAGTACAACGATCCGTACCGCCACGATTCAAACCGTCCTTATGACCAGTTTACGCTGGAAGTTCAAGGCGGAATCGGAAAAGGCTCTGGAAAAGGCTCATACTGCGCTTACGAAGATGTTGACGAAAAATTATTCTACGACATCCGCATTCTTTCGGACGGAATGTTCTTTGCGCGCGAGCTGGACTTAGGCCAAAATGTCGATACTTCTGTCGGCGCCGTAATGCTCTACGATTTTGACTGGCAGTCGTTGTATGTTTTTTCTTCGCTTGCTCCGGGTTTTGCGTTTAAGCAGCGTTTTAACGGCGAGGACAGAGCTTTTGAGTGGCAGGCAATGCTTGCAGGAATTTTGCTTGGAAATACAGATTTTTATTATTATCAGCGCAAGGTTATTCCTGAGCCGGACGGAGTTTCTTGCGGATACAACGATACTGTAGGTTTTGAATCTGTTTTAAAATTAAAATATGCGGCGGAAAATGGATTTGCCTGCGGTCTTGATTTTAGAGGTTACGCAATGTACGACTTTAAAAATCAGCTTCAGAGTTTTTGCAGCACAGGCTGGGAATTTTTCGGGCTTTTGTCTGCAAGCGTAGAAGTTCCTGTTTCAAAAAAAGTGCGGATTGGACTTCGCGACGAGCTTTTTGGAAAATTTACGCGTTATAACGATACTGATACTGCCGGCGATTTGCGTTATATTGTGAATACAGCAAGGGTTTTTGCAAAACTTCAGTTAAAGTAGCTTTTTTTTGGGTGGCTTTTTGCTGCGCAAAAATCAGGCTTTTCTGGGTTCCGGCTTTCGCCTGCATTACCGGTTGCAAGCAGCCGACAACGGCTTCGCCGCCCATACAATCCTTGCCACATTTGTAAATTTTTGGGAGAAAAAATGAAATTTGTCAGCACTAGAAATTCAAAGAATTCTGCCGATTTTGAAAAAGCTGTATTGGACTGCCTGCCTTCTGACGGCGGACTTTATGTTCCTGAAATTACGGCGGATTTAAGACGGTGGATTTTATATGCGGATTCTAACACTTCGTTTGCAAATATTGCAGGAACTTTGACTTCTGCCTGCATAAATGACGAATTCTCTCCGATTATTTGCGAAACGATAGCCTCAAAAGCGTTTACTTTTACGCCGGAAGTAAAAAAAATAGACGAAAGATTTTATTCGTTAAAACTTTACAATACTCCGACTGGAAGCCATAAGGACTTTGGAATTTCGTTTCTTGTAAACTGCATCGAAACAATCCACGCATTGAACGGCGGTTTTTCGACTTTTCTGGATGCGACTGTCGGCGAGCTTGGAGCAAGCCTTGCTCAGTTTTTGCGCGGAAAAAAGCATGTAAAAGCGGTTTTGGTTTATCCAAAAGGCATGGTCCGCGGTCTTGAAGAAAGCGATTTTGTCTGGAACGGAGGCAATATTCTTCCTGTCGAAGTTGACGGAACAGAAGCCGACTGCCACAAAATTGTAAGGGAGATTTTCGACGACAGACAGCTGGTCGAAAACTTTCATCTTACCGTTGCAAACACAGCAAATATCGGCCGCCTTATGCCACAGCTGTTTTTTTATCCGTACGCTTTTACCCGGTTAAAAAAAGAAGTTTATTCCGACATTTATTATGCAATGCCTTGCGGAAATTACAGCAACCTTGTTGCAGGGCTTTACAGCTGGCGCTTGAGTTTGCCTGTGAATGGATTTATCTGCCCGACAACTGCAAGTCTTGTGCTCGATCCTACAGGGCTTTGTTCCGTGCCTGACGATATGGTTCCTTTTGAAAAGCGTTCCCGCTCAGATCCTGCAAGCCCTTCCAATCTTGAACGGCTTGAAGATATTTTTAGCCGCAACAGCCTCATGCTCAAAAATTTTGTTTATCCTGCAGATGTAAGCGATTTTGAAGCCGACGAAGCCTGCCGTGAACTTTTTATGAAATATTCAATTTTTGCGGACAAAAACACTTCTGGAGCGTATGCCGCGATAAAAAAACGCCGTGAGTTTTTGGAAGAAGATGATTCGACTGTTGTGCTTATAGAACGCGATGATCCGTCTTTAAGCACAGAATATGTCCGCCATACGACAGGAATTGCTCCTCAAATGGGCAAAAATGTTGAAAAGGCTTTGAGCGAAGTAAAATTGAACCAAAAAACTGTCAAAGAAACAAAAGAAATTGTGGACTTGATGAAGATGTTTTGCGGTTTTGACAGCGGGCATAACTAAAAATTGCATAAAAATTTTGTGCACTTGCCAAAAAATATTCAATTTTGTAATATAAAACTGCTAAGGCAAAGAGGCCGTAGATAATTTTCTAGTTTTTAGAAAAATGTCTACGGCCTTTTTATTTTTAACCAGAAAAACAAAAGTCATTTTTTTTGAAAGGCGGCTTTTACTGGAGGTGTCTATGTGTGGATTTGTAGGTGCATTTGATTTAAATTCCGGCTCTCAGCCGATTGATGAAGGTCTTAAGGAACAGCTTAGAAAACAGGTCCTTGATATGTCGAGAACGATTCGGCATCGTGGACCGGATTGGACTGGCGTTTACACTGGGGACAATGCGATTTTGAGCCACGAAAGGCTTGCAATTGTAGACCCTTTTTCTGGAAAACAGCCGCTTGTAAGCGATGATGGAAAAATTATTCTTGCTGTAAACGGCGAAATTTACAACCATCAAGAAATTCGCGAAGAATTCAAGGGAAAGTATAATTTTAAAACAATGTCGGACTGCGAAGTTATAATCCCTCTTTACAAGGAATGTGTTGCGAACGGAAAAAATTTTTCTGAGATGATAGAAAGACTTTCTGGAATTTTTGCTTTTGCGCTTTATGATTCTGAAAAGGATGTCTATTTGGTTTCTCGTGACGAAATTGGTGTAATTCCTTTGTATCAGGGCTGGGACAAGCAGGGAAGATATTTTGTTGCGTCCGAACTAAAGGCTTTGGAAGGCGAATGTCAGACAATCGAAGAATTTCCGAACGGATGCTATTTGTATTCGCCAGACAAAAAAATTGTGCGCTGGTATAAACGCGACTGGGAAAGTTTTGACAATGTAAAGGACAATCCTAAGGCTACGAACGAAAAGGGCGAAGTTATAAATCCTGCAATTATTGAAAATTTGCGTAACGGACTTGAAGCAGCAGTAAAAAAACAGCTTATGTCTGACGTTCCTTATGGAGTTTTGCTTTCTGGCGGTTTGGACTCATCTATTATTGCCGCAATTACTCAAAAATATTCAAAAAAACGCATAGAAACTGGCTCGAAGGAAGAAGCTTGGTGGCCGCAGCTGCATTCTTTTGCGATTGGGCTTGAAGGTTCTCCGGATTTGATTGCTGCAAAAAAAGCGGCTGATTACATTGGAACGATTCATCACGAAATTCACTTTACGATTCAGGAAGCTTTGGATGCTTTGGAAGATGTGATTTACCACATTGAAACTTATGACATTACGACTGTCCGTGCTTCGACTCCAATGTATCTGCTTGCCCGCGCAATAAAGGCTATGGGAATAAAAATGGTTTTGAGCGGCGAAGGAAGCGATGAGCTTTTTGGCGGATACTTGTATTTTCATAAGGCGCCGAACGCCAAAGAGTTTCATGAAGAACTCGTACGCAAAATGAGCAAACTGCACCTTTATGACTGTTTGCGCGCGAATAAATCGCTTATGGCCTGGGGAGTTGAAGGCCGTGTCCCGTTTTTGGACAAGGAATTTATTGATATTGCAATGCGCTTAAATCCGGCTGACAAAATGAATATCCGCCTTTTGGACGGAAAACAGAGAATGGAAAAATGGATTTTGCGAAAGGCTTTTGAAGATATGCTTCCTGCAGAAATTTGCTGGCGTCAGAAAGAACAGTTTTCTGACGGTGTTGGATATAACTGGATTGACACCCTTAAAAAACTGACAGAAGAAAAGATAAGCGATGCTGAATTTGAACGCCGTGAAAATCGTTTTCCGGTTAATACGCCTAAGACAAAGGAAGAATATTATTACCGCGAAATTTACAGCAAGCTTTTTCCGAGCGACAGTGCCGCTAAAGTTGTTCCGCATGAAGCCGGAGTCGCATGTTCGACAGCAAAGGCTCTTGAATGGGACGAAGCTTGGAAAAATATGGACGAACCTAGCGGACGCGCAATTGCCGGAGTTCATGACAAGGCATATTGATTTTTTTTGAATACACTTGCGTCAGGGATTGGAGGGGCGGCGGAGCCGTTGCGTTTAGCAATGGAGCGGCTTTGCCGCGGAACCCCGGAAAGCCCGACGGCACGCAGTGCCGGGACGCCCGAAAATTTGGAGAATTTATTCTGGAGAATATTAGATGAATACACTTTATGAACCTTCTTTTGAACACGATAACTGTGGAATTGGCGCTGTTGTTAGCATTGAGGGAATAAAAAGCCGGAAAGTCGTTGACAGGGCACTTTCTATTGTCGAAAAACTTGAACACAGGGCTGGAAAGGACGCTTCCGGAAAAACCGGCGACGGTGTTGGAATTTTGCTTCAGATTTGCCATGATTTTTTTAAGGAAACTGCCGGCGAAGCAGGAATTGTGCTTGGTGATGAAGGCGAATACGGAATAGGACAATTTTTCTTTCCTCAGGACGAGGTAGAGGTTGAAGCGGAACAGTCGCGTTTTGAAGCGGAATGTTCGGCTTTTGGACTGAAATTTTTGGGCTGGAGAAAAGTTCCTGTTTTGAGCGATGTTTTGGGCGAAAAAGCGCTTGAGTGTATGCCGACGATTATTCAGGGATTTGTTGAAAAGCCTGCCGAGTGTAAAAAAGGGCTTGATTTTGACAAGCTTTTATACGGTTTGAGAAGATCTTTTGAAAAAAATGATTCAAAACCTGCAAAAACGTACATTTGTTCGCTTTCGAGCAGGACGATTGTTTATAAAGGGATGTTTTTGGTTCAGCAGTTGAGGACTTTTTACAGAGATCTTCTGTCTGACGATTATGTTTCTGCCGTGGGAATTGTCCATTCGCGTTTTTCGACAAACACTAATCCTAGCTGGCAGCGTGCTCATCCTAACAGATTTATTGCGCACAACGGTGAAATCAACACAATCCGCGGAAATGCAGACCGCATGCTTGCCCGCAACGGCGAAATTGACCTGAGCGGTTCGGATTCTGCAATGCTCGACAATACTCTCGAATATTATGTAATGAACGGAATGGAGTTTCCGCAGGCGGTTTTGATGTGTATTCCTCAGGCGTGGAAACATGACAATTCGCTGAGCCAGGAACGCAAAGATTTTTATCATTATTGGGCGACGATGATGGAGCCTTGGGACGGACCTGCCGCGATTTTGTTTAGTGATGGTGAAATTTTTGGCGCAACCCTTGACCGAAACGGACTGCGCCCGAGCCGGTATTATATTACAAAGGACAACATGCTGATTCTTTCTTCAGAAGTCGGCGTTTTGAATATTCCGGAAAGCAATATCGTGACTAAAAGCCGCCTTGAACCTGGAAAAATTCTTCTTGTTGATATGAAGAAAAAGCGACTGATTTCTAATGACGAAATTAAAGATTTGTATGCCTCTAAATTTCCTTATGGCGAATGGCTTAGTCAAAATCTTATTCCTCTTCATTCTCTTAAAATTCCGAACAAAAAAATTCCTGTAAGCACTCAGGATGAGCGCGACAAGCTTTACAAGGCTTTTGGCTGGTGTTTGGAAGATGTCAATGAAATGATTCTTCCAATGGCAAAAAACGGTGTAGAACCGACTGGCGCTATGGGAATCGATACTCCGCTTGCTGTCATGTCGGAAAAACATCCGCCGCTGTTCAATTATTTTAAGCAGCTTTTTGCTCAGGTTACAAATCCGCCGATTGACTCTTTGCGCGAAAAAATCGTGACGGATACGACGGTTTATGTTGGTTCTGACGGAGATATTCTTCATCCTGCTGGAAAAAATTGCCATGTTCTCGAAATAAACAACCCGATTTTGACAGGAGTTGACCTTTTAAAAATCAGCGCGCTCAATCAAAAAGGTTTGCGCGCGACAAAAGTAAGCCTGCTTTATGATTTTCCAAAAGATGTGGAAAGTCATCTTGCAGACGGAAAAATTCTTGAAAAAGCGGTTGAAAATCTTTGCGGACAAATTGATAAAGTTTACGGCGAAGGTTTTAACATTGTAATTTTGAGCGACCGCGGTGTTGACGAAAGCCATGCCGCAATTCCGTCTTTGCTGGCAGTTAGCGCAGTTGAGCAGCATTTAATCCGTACAAAAAGACGGACTCTTTGTTCTGTAATTTTGGAATCTGGCGAAATTCGCGATGTGCATCAGGCGGCAATGTGTCTTGGTTACGGCGCCCGTGCTATAAATCCTTATCTTGCGCACGAATGTATTTCTGAACTCATTGATAAAAAACTTTTGGACAAGGATTATCATACTGCGATTGACGACTACAACAAGGCGATTATGAACGGAATTGTAAAAATTGCCGCAAAAATGGGAATTTCGACCTTGCAGTCGTATCAGTCGGCTCAAATTTTTGAAGCAGTTGGTATTTCTAAAGAACTTACCGAAAAATATTTTACAAACACTGTAAGCCGAATTGGCGGAATCGGTTTAAAAGAAATCGAAGAGGACATAAATTTCCGTCATTCTTCTGCTTACGTAGAAAAACTTGAAGACCTGCTGACTGTAAACAACCGTCTTATGAAACTTGATATGCTCGGCGAGCACAAATACAAGGCTGGAGAAACTTGCGAAGACCACTTGATTACGCCACAGTTGATAAAAGTTTTGCAGGAAAGCTGCCAGTCTGGCGATTATGAAAAATTTAAGGCCTATTCGGCAATGGTTGATGACAGTTCGCATCCTCACACTTTGCGCGCTTTGGTTCAGTTTGATTTTGAAAATGCTGTGCCAGTTGACATAAGCGAAGTTGAAAGCGTTGAGGAAATTGTAAAGCGTTTTAAGACTGGGGCAATGAGTTACGGTTCAATTTCGGAAGAAGCGCATAAATGTCTTGCTGTTGCAATGAACCGCTTGCACGGAAAATCAAATTCTGGTGAGGGCGGAGAAAATCCTGACCGTTTTGGAACAGAATATTCTTCGGCAATAAAACAGGTTGCTTCTGGACGTTTTGGCGTTACTGAGGAATATTTGCTTTCTGCAAAAGAAATTCAAATAAAATGTGCTCAGGGCGCAAAACCGGGAGAAGGCGGACATTTGCCGGGCAAAAAAGTTTATCCGTGGATTGCCCGTACCCGCTACGCAACTCCTGGAGTTTCTTTGATTTCGCCTCCTCCTCATCACGATATTTATTCGATTGAAGATTTGGCTCAGCTTATTTACGACTTGAAAAATGCAAACAGAAAAGCTGATATTTCTGTAAAACTTGTAAGCGAAGCCGGGGTTGGAACTATTGCGGCTGGCGTTGCAAAGGCCGGCGCTCAGATTATTTTGATTTCTGGTCATGACGGCGGAACTGGAGCTGCTCCGATAAGCTCTATTCATCATGCAGGACTTCCGTGGGAAATGGGACTTGCAGAGACTCATCAGACTTTGATCCAGAACAATTTGCGCGGTCTTGTCCGGCTCGAAACTGACGGAAAACTTATGGACGGCCGCGATGTTGCAATTGCTGCAATTTTGGGCGCGGAAGAATTTGGTTTTGCGACTGCGCCTCTTATTGTAATGGGCTGTAAAATGCTCAGAGTCTGCAATCTCGACACCTGTCCGTTTGGAGTTGCGACTCAGAACGAGAAACTTCGCGCAAAATTTCCTGGAAAACCTGAGTATGTCGAAAACTTTATGCGCTATGTTGCCCAGGAAATTCGCGAAATTATGGCAAAACTTGGAATTCGCTCAGTCGAAGAGCTTGTCGGAAGAACAGATTTGCTCAAATTGAAGAAAAAACAGGGATTTAGCAGGGCAAATCTTTTGGATATAAGCCGGATTCTTTCTCCCACGGACGATACCTGGAAAACACATTTTGAAAACGGAAAACTCAAGGATGAAAAAGAATCTCTTGAATTTAGCATTGATGCGCTCAGACTTTTGCCGGTAATGGACAATTCGCGGCTTACGACCCTCAAATACGATGTTCAGTGCACGGACAGAACCGCAGGAACTATTTTAGGTTCTGTAATTCAGGAAAAATACGGAATTTCTTTGGAAGAAGACAGATATGTTGTTCATTTTACGGGCGGAGCCGGACAGTCGTTCGGAGCATTTATTCCAAAAGGACTGACACTGCGTCTTTCTGGAGATGCAAACGATGCTGTCGGAAAAGGTCTTAGCGGCGGAAAAATTGCCGTGCAGCCGTCGGAAGATTTTGAAGGCGAGGCGGATGAAAACGTTATTGTCGGAAATGTCGCATTTTTTGGAGCAACGAGCGGAAAAGGTTTTATAAACGGAGTCGCCGGGGAAAGGTTTTGCGTGCGGAATTCCGGGGCAACTGTTGTTTCTGAAGGCTGCGGCGACCACGGACTTGAATATATGACCGGAGGAATGGCAGTGATTCTCGGAAAAACCGGCAAAAACCTTTGCGCAGGAATGTCGGGCGGAGTCGCCTATATTCTTGATGAAAAACACGACCTTTACAAACGGTTGAACAAAGAAATGGTAACGATGTATGATCTGGACGATGAGACAACTGTTGCCAGAAATACAACTGATTGTGAAATTTTAAAAGATTTGATTGAGCAGCATTACGAAGAAACTGATTCTAAAAAGGCAAAGAAAATTCTTGAAGAATGGGAAAATTATATTCCGAAGTTCAAGAAAATTATTCCAAACGACTATTTGAGAATGATGACGGAAATTCGGCTGGCTGAAGAATCTGGAGAAAATTACGAAGACGCTGTGATGAGCGCTTTTAAGAAAGTTACTGCGTAAGAAAATGCGGCAGGGGGCGGAAGGGCGCGAAAGCGATGTTTTTGCGGCGGTTGAGCTTTGCGAAACCAGAGCAAAAATATTGGAGGCGAAAAGCCGGAACCCTGAAGCACCCGATTTTGTGCAGCAAAGCGAAACAAAAGCCGCCCAAAAACTGGAGTTTTAAAATGGGATTAAAAGATGAATGTGGCGTCTGTGGAATATTCAGGCCGGAAAATCTCGAAAGTGACTCGACTGCTTCTTCGATGGCGTATTTTGCGCTTGTAAGTTTGCAGCATAGAGGTCAGGAAAGCGCAGGAATTGTCGCTAGCGACGGGCAGACTTTAAAATTGAAAAAAGAAATGGGGCTTGTCGGCGACGTTTTTCATAAAGAAGATTTTGAAGAATTGAAGGGAAGAATTGCGATTGGACATGTGCGCTATGCAACGGCTGGCGGACGGACGATTGAAAATGCCCAGCCGATGCTGAACAGCTTTAAGCTTGGTTCGATTGCCCTGGCCCACAACGGTCAGCTCGTAAATTATGAGCCCTTGCGCGAAATGCTCGAAGATTCGGGAAGCACTTTTAATTCGACAAGCGACACTGAAGTTATTTTAAAATTGATTGCGCGTTCGTACAAAAAAGGAATCGAAAATGCGATTCACGGAACGATGCAGCTTATAAAAGGTTCGTATGCCTTGTGCATTTTGACCCAGGATTCTTTAATTGGCGTGCGCGACCCGAACGGAATTCGCCCTTTGTGCCTTGGAAAATTGCCTGAAGTTGACGGCAAGCCGGGCGGTTATATTCTTGCAAGCGAAAGCTGCGCGATTGATTCGGTGAATGGAGAACTTATCCGCGACATTAAGCCTGGAGAAATTATTATTATCAATAAAGACGGAATTCATTCCTCCTCAATTGATGTAAAAAACCGTAAGCAAACATGCGTTTTTGAATATGTTTATTTTTCAAGACCGGACAGCGTTATTGATGGAATTCCTGTCCAGGAAGCGCGGTACAGAATGGGACAGGCTCTTGCCCTTGAAAGTTTTGTCGAGGCTGATGTTGTCGTTGGAGTTCCAGACAGCGGAATTGGCGCCGCGATGGGATATTCAAAAGCGAGCGGAATTCCTTATGTGACTGGAATTGTCAAGAATAAATATATTGGACGCACCTTTATTGCGCCGACGCAAAAAGAACGCGAAAATATGGTTTTTGTAAAGCTGAATGCGATTTCGAGCGATTTGCGCGGAAAAAAAGTCGTTGTAATTGATGATTCTATTGTCCGCGGAACCACAAGCAGGCGGCTTGTTCAGATTTTGAGAAGGGCTGGCGCAAAGGAAGTCCATTTTAGGGTAAGCTCGCCGCCAGTAAAATTTCCGTGCCATTTGGGAATCGACACTCCAAGCAAAAACGAGCTGATTTCGAGCATGCATGAGGTCGATGAAATTTGCAAGGAAATTGGAGCGGATACTCTTGCGTTTATAAGTCTGGACGGAATGATAAAGGCTTTGGGCGGAGACAGTTTTTGCAAGGGCTGCTTTAACGGCGAATATCCGGTTTAATATAAGTTTTGTTCAAAAAGTTAAAAAATCTGGCTGCCCTAAAAGAAAACAAACTTTTGCAAGAGGCGGCATTTTTTTATTTTTTGATAGAAAAAAGGCGGAATCCTGTTATCGGGATTCCGCCTTTTCTGTTTGAGTTATATTTTATTTTTTTCTGCCGGTTACAGCGGCGTTAGCCTTGTCTATTTCCGCGCCGCATTTTAGGGCGAATTCCTTGTAGCCGCCAGATAAAGCGACAGCTGAAAGATATGGAACAAGCCTTGTGTTCAAGACTTCAAGAAGCGGCTTTTTCACGCTGCTCGCGCTTTGCCCTTTTGTCACGCTTGCGTGGGTAAATTCATCGTTCGCTTTGTTGAAGTTGTCCTGCGCGCTTCTAAGGTTTTTTATAATCTCGCCGACGCCTTCAAGAGTTTCGACATTCGCTTTTGCATCCGCTGCGCTGAAGTCTTCAAGAAGGCTTTCAATCAAAGATGATTCTTCCGCGTAGTTCTTTGTGGTTATTGACTTTCCGTATTTTTGGAAAATTGCGAGAAGGTTCTGCGCCGCGGCCTTTTTCTCAGGAATAGGAAGAGCCGCGTAGCCGTTCAGCGCGTCAGAAAGGCTTCTGACAGCCTCGTCCCTTGCGATGTCTGCCTCGTCAAGGCTGCTTGTAACCTTGTCGCTTTTGATTGCCGTTGTCAGGGCCGCTGAAAGGCTTTCAACGTCTGTCATCACAGCCTTTAGATTTGCGTCTTCCGCCATAGTTCCGTCAGCGTCAGAAGAATAGTCCTTGTAAAGGCGCACAAGAACGTCAGAAAGTGTGTCGAGCTCTGCGACGCGAAGTGATGTTTTTGCTTTGTTCATTTTTTCCTCCTATAAAAAGTCAAGATTAAAACTTCAGTTT
>NZ_DBJD01000048.1:0-27356 GCF_002297065.1 Treponema sp. UBA785
GCCGGCAGAGAATTTGCGGTTTCGAGAAGAAGTTTTGCCTGGCTCATAAGAGAGGTGCGGCTAAAGCGTCCAATTCCAGCAACGCATAAATAAGCGTACTGAAGTTTTTCGTCAAGCCCGGCAAAAGATTTTAGCCTTGCACTGTCGATTTCATAACCGTTCAAATCTTCTTTTACGAGCGAAAGATTTATAAAAGCAGTAAAAATATGCTGAAAAACAGGCGCAGTTCCAGAACCGAAGATTTCTTCAAGTTTTTCGCAATCGCGTTTTTTTATAGTTCCGTCCGCCTTGCAAAGTCCTGGATTTGTGCAGACAAAATTTACAAAGGCAGCAAGCTTTTCCGGCGTAAGCGATGGAGGAACTTCTTCGTTTCGAGTTTCGAGAACAGGCAATGGCAAGAGAATTTTTTTGCTGAGAAGCGGAAGAATTTCATCTTCGAGCATAGGATTTAACGAAATCAGGGTTTTGCGCGTATTTTTGTCGCCGTGGCGGTAAATCAAGAGCCTTTCTTCAAGATTCAAAAGCCTTTCATAAAGTTTTGCAAAATTGATTGTTTTGTCAAAAAAATTGGAAAGTTTTTCGGTTGTCGCATTTGGAATATAATAAACAGCGGCAAGAATTAAAATATCGCTTTCGGACAGCAAATTTATGATTGTGCGGCGGTTTTCTTCTTTTCTCAAAAATGCGCCGAGCTGTTCAATAAGCTTTTGTTTGTTGAACGGGGAATGAATTTCGCCCAAATACATTCTAATAAGCTCAAAAAAGTGATTATCCGGCAAAGTAATAAAACTTTCTCTCCAGTCAATTATTCTCTGAACCTTAGGATCAACTTTTATCATTTTATTCCCCCTCAAAAAGTATGTTTTTTTTGATGTTTCTGACGGCATAAATCCGTTCAGCTCAACAACCGCATTTTTTAATTACAGCAATCTGAAAGCACCAGTTCTGTTGAATTGGAAACTCTCACGACGCGGTAAGCATATCCTTGTTCCGCCAGAAATTTCTGACGATTAGAACCAAAGTCTTCCTCGACCGTATTCCGCGTAATCAGCGTAAAAAAACGGCTTTTTCGCTCTTTCGGACGCAGAATTCTGCCAAGACGCTGCGCTTCTTCCTGACGGCTTCCAAAAGTTCCGCTCACTTGAATTGCCATGCTTGCGTCTGGCAAATCAATTGCAAAATTTGCAACTTTTGAAACAACCAGAACACGAATTTCACCAGACCGGAATTTCGCATAAATCTGATCGCGCTCTTCATTTTGAGTTTTTCCAGTTATGACAGGCACTTTCAGCATTTTTGCAATTTCGCCAAGCTGTTCCAGATACTGCCCAATAATCAGAATTTTGTCTTCGGGATTCTCTTTTACGAGTTTTTCAACAATTTTATATTTTTCGGGATTTTCGCTTGCAATCCGATGTTTTTTTCTTAGAGGAGAAACTGCATATTCAAGCTCTTTTTCGCTGCTCAAATCCAGACGCAACTCAATACATTCGGCAGAAGCAATCCAGCCCGTAGCTTCAAGGTCTTTCCACGGAACATCGTAGCGTTTTGGACCAACAAGGCTAAAAACGTTTCCTTCACATCCGTCTTCGCGCACCAAAGTCGCAGTAAGTCCTACACGACGAATCGCCTGAATTTCTGCCGTCACGCGAAAAACAGGAGCCGGAAGCATGTGCACTTCGTCGTAAATTATAAGCCCCCAATTGCGCTGCCTAAAAAGCGCAAAATGCGGATAAGGTCCGTCTTTTTCCGGCCGCCATGTTAAAATTTGATAAGTTGCAACGGTAACAGGCTTTATAACTTTGTTTTCTCCAGTATATTCTGCAATCATATCGCGCGGAAGGTCGGTTTTATCGACAAGTTCTTCAATCCACTGGTGCACAGCAGAAATATTTGTCGTAATAATCAGCGTGCTGGTCTTTAATAAATCCATTACCGTCATGCCGACAACTGTTTTTCCTGCCCCGCAAGGAAGAACAATAGTGCCAAACCCGGTTCCAGGACCTTTGTCGCCAACAAGAGCCACAGCCGCTTCTTTTTGGTAATTGCGAAGTTCGAAAGGGCGCCCAGAATTCGTCACTTTCCGAAGGTTCACTTCCAATGGTTCGCCTTCTGCCAGAGGAACGTCGTCTTTTACAGGCCAGCCAAGTCTCAGCAAGTCCTGTTTTACAGTTCCACGGTCGGTCAAATGCAGCATAAAGCAGTTGTGTTTTTCGTTTTCGGAAACCTTTACTTTTTTATCTTCGCTTATTCCGGAAGGCTCTTCGTACTGACACTCAGTCAGCATTTTTTTTCCAACGCTGCAGGCGGCAATTTCGCGGTAAACAAGAGAACTTTCCGTCACCAAATACAAATATTCTTCCGTAATCTGTTTAGGGTCTTTTTTGCCTTCAGGGTTAGCCGCAGTCAAAGGAACTTCAATTTTCGGACCTTGAACAAGACGAAGTTTTCCAAAACGGCCGGCAGTTTCCAAAATCCACTGCTCGACAGACTGCGGCACATCGTAACGGGAAAATTCTTTAAGAACACCAATCGCCTGTTCTGGTTTAAAGCCTGCGCCGGAGGCATTCCACAAAGAAAGCGCAGTTAAACGGTAAGTATGCAAATGTTCGGGAGACCGTTCAAGTTCGGCAAAGGGAATCAGCGCATTGCGGCATTCGGCTGCGCGCGGAGCATGTACATCAAGAAGCAGAGTTCTGTCACTTTGAACAATTAACGGATTATCAAATTGCATAACAGATTATTCTAGGCGATTAAAAAAGTTTATTCAATCATTCGCAATTGCCTTAATTCGCATTTATCAACCTGTAATCGAAACTTCCAAAAGAGGCGCAACCTTATTCAATTCATCAATAAATTTTGAATAGTCGTTGATTTTTGGAGCGCTCACAGAATAATGGACAATTGTCTGCTCTGTTTCGAGCAGCTGTGTAATATTCACATCGTTAATCACAAAACCTGTTTCAACAACAACTTTCCGCAAATGCGCCATGTCCATTTTTCCGACATTAAAAGTAAGATGAAGCGATTTTGAGCGTCCTGCCGGAAACCATCTTTTTTCAATCTTTTCGAGCAAGACCAGCGACAGAATAAAAACAGCCAAAAGAAAAAACGAAGGAATATAAAGACCTTCTCCAATACAAAGCCCGATTGTCGAGTCCGCCCAAATAACAGCCGCCGAAGTCAAACCTTTTACGTTGAGTCCGGTTTTCATAATTACGCCGGCGCCTAAAAAACCAATTCCGCTGATTACACCGGCAGCAATACGCGCAGTGTCCGCCGCTCCACTTTGAATTGAAATCCATTCAGACAAAATCGAAAGCATAGACGAAGAACAGCAGATTAAAATTAAAGTGCGCATTCCAACAACCTGCTGGCGAAATTTTCGTTCCAGGCCAAAAATAAAGCCTGCAATAAACGACAAAATAATTTTAAACACACAAGAAATAAAAAAATCACTCATAAAAAATCCAAGCAACTCAGGCAGTTATTTTTTTTGAACTTCCCTATTTTTTAAAAATTCCAAATCCCCCGGGAACTTTTGCTCCTGCCTTTATCCAGCTCACTTTCTGTTTTGCAGAAAGTTCCTTTTTTAAGCCGTCAATTTTAGAAAGATATTCGCAAAGCCAGGCCATAAAAGAACTGTCGTTTTTTGAAAGCTCGTTAGAAGAATCACATTCAACCAAAATTGGAATAACGTCGTCCGATTCGCAAACTGAAGCCGCAAAATTTTCAGCAAACGCTCTAAATGCCGCCGAAGCCGAAGCAACAAGAGTTTTAGAAAGAATCCGGTTTTCAAGACGGAGATTTGGATTTTTTACGGCATCCGCTTCATTCACGTTTGGCTTATAGACAAAAACAATTTTTCCGGGATTTTTTTCTAAGCCGGCAATTTTTCGCTGATTAAAGCGCAATAAAAGTTCCGCAGCCAAATATTGATAGCCCAAAACCAATTCGTCGCAGGCACGTGTGCTTTCGGCAGGACCGGGAACTCCAAATTTTGGAGCAAAATATTCTTCATCAAAAATCAAGACCGCTTCGTCAAGATGACCGTTTTTGTTCGATGCAGAAATTAAAAGAGAACGCGAAGAAAGCGCAGAACCTTTATTCCATGCGACAGGATTTGAACCGTCTGCCAAACCAGTATCCGCCGCATCGCTTTCGGCAGTAATAAAAACAGTTCTTTCATGCAAAACAGCAGAAGAAGCTAAATCTTTTCCGGCCGGAACTTCTTTTCCAGCAATAAGAATTGTCTTGTCCATAGATAGAAATTATATCATTACCGGTTATATATGGCAAAGGGCGGATTTTTTTAATATAATTTTATTCATTATGAAACTTTGGATAAAATACTTGATTGCAATAGCTCTTGGACTTGGAGCTGCTTTTATTCTTCCGACAAACAGCCCCGCAATAGCGTCTGTTGTTGCTTCTCTGAGTGAATTTTCTGTCAGATTTGGAAGATACACACTTCTTCCTCTGCTTTTTTTTGGAGTTTCAACTGCTGTCTTTAAATTAAGGAGCACAAAGCTTCTCGGAAAAACAGCGCTTTGGACAATAATTGCAGTTTTTGGAACAACGCTGATTCTTGCGCTTCTCGGTCTTCTTTCTATTTTAATTGTAAAACTTCCTAGAATTCCTATTACTGGCGAAAAAATGGCTTCTCTTCCGACGATCGACCTTAAAACGCTCACAATGCAGCTTTTTCCGTATTCCGGATTTGAAGCGCTGCTGCACGGAGCATATCTCCTGCCTTGCTTTATTTTTGCAGGATTTGCAGGAGCTGGCTGTACGACCGATCAAAGCGCTTCAAAACCTGTAATCTCATTTTTGGATTCTGCGGCAAAACTCTGCTATTCAATTATGTCATTTTTTATCGAATGGCTTTCTGTCGGCATGATTGCAATTTCTGCCTGGTGGATGGTTTCTGCGCGCCAGGTTTTTGCTTCTGGAACATACACTCCTCTTTTTATAATGCTTTTGGCTGATTTTGTTCTCGTGCTTGGATTGATTTATCCGCTTATTCTTTATTTTTTGTGCAACGACCAGCATCCGTATCACGTAATTTACGCCTGCATTACTCCAATAATCACAGCATTTTTTTCCGGCGACTCAAACCTTTCTCTTCAGGTAAATCTTCGCCATGCCCGCGAAAGCCTGGGAGTTCACCAGCCGTCTTCTGACGTTACAATTCCGCTGTTTTCAATTTTTGCGCGCGGAGGCTCGTCTTTAGTCACAACAATCTGTTTTGTTATGATTTTGCGTTCATATTCAAGTTTGGGATTCGCCTTTTTTGATATTCTGTGGATTTTTGGCGCATCGCTTGCAATAAGTTTTGCACTTTCTTCTCTTCCAACAGGAGGAACTTTTGTAGCGCTTACAATTCTCTGCACGATATACAGCCGTGGTTTTGAATCTGCCTATCTTCTTTTGCGTCCAGCCGCTCCTGTTTTTTGCAGCTTTGCCGCAGCATTCGATGCAGTTTCTGCGATTTTCGGAAGCTATGTCGTGGCTGTAAAAACAAGACAGTTTGAACACGTAGAATTAAAGCACTTTATCTAAAAAATATGCGATTTTTGCGGAAAATGAAGTCTTTCCCCACAAAACTTCATTTTCCGCAAGTTTTTTTTATTATCTGTCAAAACGAATATCCGAGCGAATATATTTTTCCCGGAACTGATTAGCCGTACAAGGCCGTCCAAAATAAAATCCCTGGAACTTATCAGGATTGTAAACTTTCAATTTATCAATATCTTCGGCAACTTCAATTCCTTCCATACAAACTTTCAGGTTCAATTCATGCGCCATCTGCGTAATGTGCTTTATAACGTAGCTGTCGCCCTGATCTCCTCCTGTCGCCTTGTGTACAAATGAATAGTCAAGTTTCAAGGTATAAGCGTTAAGATACTGCAAATAGCGCAAATTTGAATAACCAGTTCCAAAATCATCGATGTCAACTCTTAATCCAAGTTTATTGAACCTGTGAACCAAATTTTCCAGTCCATGAATATCGTCCATGTAACCGCTTTCTGTCAGTTCAAGCGTAATATTTTCCGGTTTTACGCCAGAATCCAGCAAAGCCATTTGAACATCTGTCAAAACATCGCTTTTTTTTACCTGAATATATGAAAGGTTTAAGCTCAAATGAAAATCTTTTTGAACTTTATTCCATTCGCAGCACTGCTTAAATCCCGTTTTAAAAAGCCAGCGGCTCACAGGAATTATAAGCCCCGTTTTTTCAAGAATCGGAATAAATTCTTCTGGAGAAACAACACCGAATTCTGGACAAGAATAGCGCATCAGCCCTTCAGCCCCAATCACATTTGTAATTGTTTTGTCTTTGTCCAGATAAATGTTCTTTGCGTCCACAACAGGCTGATAAAAAATCTGAAACCCTTCGTAATTGTTTTTAATTGCAAAACGCAGTTTTTCCTGAAGCTTTAAGTTGCGCTGATGTTTTAGATAATCTGTAGCATTGAACATGGCAAGGTTGTTTCCGCCCTTTTCTTTTGCCACAGAAACCGTAAAATTCGCTTTTTTTAATAAATCGTCAATCTGCACACTGTCCTTAAAAAACGCAACTGCGCCAGCAGAAACCGTAAAAACTTCTTCATAATCAATCCGCTGCTCAGCTTCTACAAGGGAACGTTTTAAATCTTGATAGAACAAGCCCGCATCAACGGCAGTAGCTCCTTTCAGGTTCATGCAGATAAATTCATCGCTGTTTATTTTGTATGCAACTCCAAAGTTTTTTATGCTACGTTTAATAGAATCAGAAATCATAGAAAGAATAAAATCTCCGACACGAGTTCCATGCCGTTCATTTATCTCACCCATTTTATCGACATCGATTTTCATAATAAATCCGCTGAGCTTTTCTTCCTGTTTGTAGACTTTGTCAAAATCCTTTCTGAGCTGAACTTCTGTAGGAAGTTTAGAAATATCGTCAAGCTGAATAATATCGTCGATAATTTCAATTCTTCCGACCAAAATTGATTTTTTTTCTTCACCAAAGCAAACTATTTTTCCGCGCAAATTTACCCAAGTTGAATTATGGCTTTTTGTTAAAGCGCGATAATTTAAATTAAAATTGTCTTTTTTTCTGGAAATTACATCATCCAGTTCCTTAGAAAAAAGGCTTTGATCTTCTTCTGCGACAAGCCTCAGCAAAACATCGGTCGCATGATGAAATTTTTTGCCGGGAAGCTCAAAGATTGCGCCGGCCTGTTCAGAAATAAAAACAGAATTATTTTTTACATCAAGCAAAAACAAAAACGAATCCGTGCAATCGCTCAAAATATCAACAAGAGCTTCAAAAGAACTGAATGAAATGTCTTTAAAATTCTTAACCAAAATAAGACTCCAAAAATAACAGATTTATTATAAATCATAATTTGTTTTTTTTCGCTAATTTTGCGTTTATTTTTTAGTATTTTTTTTGACAGAATTTTATAAAGTTTTTACGGAAAACTCCAAAATCAATAAATTTCAATTTTTAATTGCGTTTTTAAGGTTTTCGGCCATAAATTTCTAAAATTTTTTGGGTATAATTTCCGTCTTCGTCGTAAATTATCAAATCTTCAAGCTGAACTTTTTCATCATCATCAGAAATTTCAGTTTTGTTTTTTTTCGCCAGACTTTTTTTTGCCATAACCAAAACCATTGCCGCGTCTTTTTCCTTAAAAGATTTTACGTTCTGCCAAAAAATATTTTTAAAGCCGAATTTTTCAAGCGCAAAAAAAACGTCTTTCAGTCTTTTAGCGCGATGAATCATAAAAAAACTTCCGCCGCCTTCAAGCAAAAATTCTGCGGCACGAACAACATCTTCAAGACAGCACAAAATTTCCTGGCGGGCAGCCATTTTTGCAAAATTGCCGCTCTGACGCCCCTGAGAAACAACCATATACGGCGGATTAGAAACGACAGCCTGCGCAAAACCGCCTTTTAAATTTTGAGGAATTTTCTTTATATCATCTTCCGAAATTTCAATCCGCTCTTCAAGAGAATTTATTTTTACAGAACGGCGAGCCATTTCTGCAATTTCCGCCTGAATTTCAATTCCCTGAATTTTTACATGCGGTCCGGTTTTTGCAGCAAGAAGAATTGGAATTATTCCGTTTCCAGTTCCAAGGTCAATAAACAAAAAATTCTTGTCCGCCTCAAAACTTTTAATTCTGTTTTTTGTATTTTTTAAGGCAAAATCCGCCAAAAGAACAGCATCAATTCCATAAC
Organism: Treponema sp. UBA785; assembly: GCF_002297065.1. NCBI lineage: Bacteria > Pseudomonadati > Spirochaetota > Spirochaetia > Treponematales > Treponemataceae > Treponema > Treponema sp. UBA785. The sequence continues at coordinate 8,233 of NZ_DBJD01000048.1, forward strand.
AGAACTTTTTTTTATTTTGAAAAATTGAATATCCGTCCAAATGAAGTTTATCCAGCCGCTCTGCCATTTATTTTCCGTTTTTTTTCAAATCTTCCTTTATAAGATTCCGTAAACCTTCAACAGCAACGCTTACAGAAAGCTCAGTATCGTGAACCTGCGGATTTGGCAAACCTTTTTTTGCCCTTTCCTGGTTTGCTACAACAAGAAAGCACGAGCCAACTCTTACATGCAAAAAACTTCCTGCAATAAAGAGAGCGGCGCTTTCCATTTCGCTTGCAAGACAGCCCATTCTAAGCCAGGCTTGCCATTTGTTTTCAAGTTCATAGCTTACAGGCATAACTTCCGGCTCATGCTGTCCAAAAAACGAATCCTTGCACTGAACAACACCTGCATGATAAGAAATTTTTTTGTCCTTTGCAGCCTTAATCAGCGCATTTACACATTCAATGTCCGGAACTGCCGGGTACTCAATCGGAGCAAATTCGCGGCTTGTGCCTTCCATTCTTACTGCTCCAGTTGCAATCACAATATCGCCGCTCAAGACATTTTCCTGCATTCCGCCGCAAGTGCCTGTTCTTAAAAAAGTATACGCTCCACATTTTGAAAGCTCTTCAATTGCAATTGCGGCAGAAGGCCCCCCAATTCCCGTCGAAGTAACACTTACCTTTACACCTTCAAGTGTTCCTGTATAAGTCGTAAATTCACGCACATCTGCAACAAGATGAGGATTGTCAAAATGAGCGGCAATTTTTGCGCATCGCTTAGGGTCGCCCGGCAAAATTACATATTTTCCAATATCTTCAGGTCCGACGCCTGTATGGTACTGTTTTCCAGAACCTTCAGCATAATCAACCATAAAATTTCCTCTCAAAAATAAATATCGCCATGCAAAATCCGCATAAACATTCACATTATAACATATTCAGTTGATTTTTCGCCAAAAATTAAAATACAATGTGCGTACTAACAAAAAAATTGGAGGTGCATTTTATGCCAATGATAAATTCAAAAGTGACAGTTTCTCTTCCGCAAGAAAAACGCGACATTTTAAAAGCAGAGCTCGGAAAAGCCGTTGCAATTCTCGGAAAACCAGAAAGCTACCTTATGCTCGGTTTTGAAGACAATTATGACCTTTATTTTGGCGGAAAAAAACTCGAAAAAGGCGCATTTATTTCTGTCGAAGTTTTGGGCGATGTAGACTCTCAGTCAAGTTCAAAAATGAGCGGCAAAATTTGCGAAATTTTTGAAAAAGAGCTCGGAATTCCCGGCGACAAAATCTACATCACCTACAGCGGCTACAAAAACTGGGGATGGAACGGCGGAAATTTCTAAACTAGCCAGTAATTTTATGCAGCCACTTACCGGATTTTATTCTCCAGATTCCGCAGACAGTTTTTAAAATCTGTTCGGTTTCCAGACAAAGCAAAATCTGGTAAGGCTGCAGTCCAAGTTTAAACGAAGCAATGTAACCGAGAGGAATTGCAAAAGCCCACATCCAGCCATTATCAATCAAAGTTCCAAAAATCGTATCTCCGCCCGAACGGCAGATTCCGACAATCAAAAGCATATTAAACGCCCGCCACGGATACAAAAATACGAGGGCAAAAAGCATGGACTGTGCAATTTTTACAATATGCGCATCGACGTTAAAAATAAAAGGAATTAAATAACTCAGCGGAATTAAAAAAAGTCCGATTGCAAAGCCCAAAATCGGGAAAAACCAGCAAAATCTGTGCGTAAAGGCAAGCACGCTTTCTTTTTCGCCAGCGCCAATTTTTTTACCAAGAATAATTGCCGCGGCATTTCCCATTCCAATAAAAACAACCCAGGTTAACTGGCTAATCGTGTTTGTAATGCTGAACGCCGCAAAAGAATCAGTTCCAGTATGGGCAAAAATTGAATTCTGAGTTGAAATTCCAAGCCCCCACAAAGTTTCGCTAAAAATTACAGGCAAACCGACTTTTAAAAGTTTAAGCAGGAAACCTTTTGTGAACGAAGTCATCTCCTTAAAAGAACCAATCGCCTCAAATTTCTTTATGCGTCCGTAAAAAACCGTAATAAAAAATTCAACAGTTCTGGAAATCAAAGTTGCAAGAGCGGCGCCGGCAACTCCCATCTGAGGAATTCCGAGGCTTTCAACACCAAAAATAAAAATTGCGTTTCCGGCAACGTTCAAAACAAAAGAAATTGCGGTTGTTGTCATTGGAAGAATTACATGCTCTGTGCTGCGGTACGCCATTTGGCATGCAAACGAAACAGCCATGAGCGGATAACTCAGAGCGACAATTCTAAGATATTCAGAAGCTTTTTGGATAACAACAGAATCTTTTGTATAAAGTCCGATTAAAAATTCAGGCTTAAAAATTCCAGCAACAGTAAAAGCCAGCGAAACAAAAACGCAGACAATCAGCATAATTCCAAAAGTCTTGCGGATTCCTTTAAAATCTTCCTGTCCCCAAAACTGCGAAATAAAGATTGAACAGCCGGAAGAAACGCCAAAAACAACCATATTCAAAATAAAGAAAATTTGGTTTCCAAGTCCAACAGCGGCAATTTCGACAGAACCAAGCCGTCCGACCATTACAGTATCCATCATATTGACGAAAGTCTGCAAAAGGTTCTGCAAAATAATAGGAATTGCGATTGAAAAGAGAATTTTATAAAAGCCCTTAAGATGATTTTTTTTGAGAGAATTAGAAGAATTTAAAAGTGTCATAGTTAAAAAATGTAATAAACCTAAAAAGCGGAATGTTATATTCTGGCGTCAAAACCAGTCAAGTCGCCTTCGTAATCTATTCCTTTAAACTTAAAGACCAGATTACCTTTTTCATCGTTTGAAATTTGCAAACTTGTCGGAATCCATTCATCGCCAATCTTTACTTCAAAATTGTCGCCGAATTCAATGTTTGTAAAAGGAAAACTCTGTTCATCCTTGGCAATTGCAAATTTTCCGTCAAATTCGTTAAAGACCAGAATTCCTTCCTTTTTTTCCATAAAAAACTCCAGATATTTTTTCTAAACAACTGCCTACAGAATATTAAAAATAACTGTTTTTGGAAATAGAAAACAAACCTGTCTCAAACTTAAAACGGATAATTAAGAGAAGAAACAAAAATGAATTGAATTCAAAGTCAAAGAAACAAAAAAAACGTCACTGCCCCTGCCCGTTCATCGAAATAATCCATTTTAGACGGCGGACAGTTTCAGGAAGACTGTCGCGAATCAGCTTTGTCCGTTTGACCTGCGGATTTAAATTCTCAACTTCTTCCATTAAATCACTCATAACAGGAGGAACAGTTCCAAAAATATCCAAAATTTCGTCCTGCATATAATTTTTATGCGCAAGAGGAGTTTTAAACTGAGACAACTTTTCTGCCGGATAAAATTTGCATGGTTTAAACATAACTTTGCCGTTTTTAGAACGGCTTCCACAGCCGCCAAACAGACGGCAAATGCAGGAACGGCCTCCGTAAATTGTGCAATGATATGAATCATTTTCATCCCAAAACGGACAGCCCTTGTTTTTTTCAAAAGGAAACTTTCCTTCTGCAATCTTATTTGCAGTTTCCGGCTGATTTTCCATAAGCCAAGCCGCCATGTACAAAGCTTCACATTCAAGCAAATCCGGCTCAAAATTCCGGCAGCACTCACCGCAGCCGCTTACGCAGGTAAAACAAGATTTTTCGTACCATTTATTCTGTTCATTAGAAATTTTATTATAAGCATTTTCCATCTGAAAAATAATTTCCGCTTCGTTTGTTCCTTTTAGTTGATTTAAAATTTTTTCAACCATCATTTTTTTACCCATAAAAAAAGCCGTAAAAACGTTGTAACAGGCAGAATAACTGCTCATTACAAGATTCTTACGGCTTCTTTGCCAAATTAAATAAATTTATGCAGGAATAGTAGCGAAATAAAAAGAGTTTTTCAAGGAAAAATTAAAAAAATTACAAAACAATGACGGGCATAAAAAAACCGGTCTTTTTGACCGGTGCAATTTTCGTGAGACTGACACGATTCGAACGTGCGACCTCCACCTCCGCAGGGTGGCGCTCTAATCCAACTGAGCTACAATCTCAAACAGTTTAACAACACTTTGAAGGAAGCGTTCGTTTCTCGGAGGCGACAGGAGTTGAACCTGCCCAGCCCGTAAGGAACTGACGGATTAGCAATCCGTTGTATTACCGCTCTACCACACCTCCAGGCGTCATCAAAAAAAACGGAGCGAGAGGGATTCGAACCCCCGATACATTGCTGTATAACGGTTTTCAAGACCGCCGCCTTCGACCGCTCGGCCATCGCTCCAGTTGATGCTCTATTAAGATATATTTTTTGAATATTTATGTCAAGCACACAAAAGTGTTTTTTTTTGTTTTTTTAAGAAAAGTTGAGATATATTGGACAAAAATAAAGAAAATTGTAATCAAAAGCTTGTTTTTCAAAATAAGAATAACAATTTTTAGTTTAACCCGATTTTTTATAGACTAAAAGCCGGCTGTATGGTTATATTTTAAATATGGATAAAAATAAATTTGTACTATCTGTTTTAGTTGCTGTTATCGGACTTTTAATGTTGCTCAGTCCGCAAACCTTTATTGCCTTTGCAGTAATTATGCTTGGAATTGCTTCTGTTATTGACGGTGTTTTTATAATGGTTGCAACCAGAAACCTTGTTTTAGATCCAGATTATCGCCTTATGATGACTATACGCGGAATTTTAAGCATTGCCGTAGGAACAGTTGCTGTTATTCTGCCTATTGTAACTGCGGCGGTTATATGGAAAATTATGGCCTACGTGCTTGGCGGATACCTGCTTGTTTCTGCAGGACTTGAAGTTTATGGAATTTTAAAGCTTCACCGCAACGGCATTATGATAAAACAGTCTTTAATCGAAACCATCGTCCTTGTAATTCTTGCAATCGCACTTTTTATCATTCCTTCAAAAACGGCAGGCGGCATAATCGTGGGAATCTGCGGCGCAATCTTAATCTTTGCGGGCGTTTTCAGCGCAATTTTGCAGTGGAGAAACCGTCCAATTACAGTTGTTCCTGATTCTGTCGTAACCGAAAATCATGACGATTCAGAACAAACCGATTCCAACGAAAACAACAAAAATATCTAGCCCTAAAAAAAACAGTCCAGAGCTGACAAAAAAAATGGCGCTTTGGACTGTTTTTTGTTTTCAAAAATCTTTACAGTTCACAATTCTTTATAAAACAAAAGAAAAAATCTACAAAACCATTACAAGTGTTCCGGCGGCAAGAAGAATCGAGCCAAGCAGTGATTTTAAAGTAAACTGTTCGTGTAAAAATACAAAAGCGAGAATCAAAGTCAAGACCGTGCTCATCTTATCGATTGGAACAACTTTCGATGCCTCTCCGATTTGCAAAGCCTTGTAATAACAAAGCCAAGACGCTCCTGTTGCAAGCCCAGACAAAATCAAAAAAATCCAGCTGCGCCTTCCAATATTTAAAATGCCGTTTTGAGAGTGCGTCAAAAAGACCATTCCCCATGCCATCAAAAGCACAACAAACGTTCTTATGGCAGTTGCAAGGTTTGAATTTACACCTTCAATTCCAACCTTTGCAAGAATCGAAGTTAATGCTGCAAAAACTGACGAGCCAACCGCAAATAAAATCCACATATAAAAAATAATATACTGAATTGATTTTTTTAGCTCAATTGTCTCAGTTTTTGGCTGCCTTTTGAAGATTTTTTATGCTTTCTGCAAAAAGCCTGTTTTGGTCATCACGCACAGGCACGCTAAAAGCAGGACCGCCGTCTTTTTCAGAAATTCTGTAGATGTTTTCCGAACTGCAAGAGTATGCAGGACTTTCAACATTGTTAATCCACCAATCGAGAACACTCACAAGGCACATTGCATATTTTATCAGGTTAGCATTTGTCGCGGCGCTTTCGCCTTGAGATTTTCTGCCTAAAAGCACATCAAGCCTTTTTGAAACTGGGTTTGGAATATCGAATTCGTATTTTTCCCAAGGATTTGAAATTCCTAAAACGAGCCCTTTCGTTCCTGACTGTTTGTCAATTTCTTTAGAAAGTGAAGTCAAATTCTGGCGCAGAAAATCAGTGCGCAGACAAAGCGGAATATATTTGTCGTCATTTGCAGGCTTTTCAAGCAAAAGCTGTTCAAATTCAAAATGCGGCAAAAAATTATATTTTGTCTGCCACAAAATCGAAGTTAAAAGTTTTTTTCCAAAAAGTGAATTTTTAAAATCGCCCTGAGAATACTGCTGGTTTACAAAATCGCAAAGCTGCTCGCAGTATTTTTTTTCAAAAAGCTCTTCGCGGTAAACTGTCCATTCATTGAGGGCAACTGAAAGCTTGTCCGTCTTTTTTTTTGACTTGAATTGAGTTCCATCATCTTCTTCCGTAAAAACAATATTTCGGCATCCTTGAAACAAATCTTCGATAATTCTCAAAAGCGTAACAACAACCTGCATTGGGTTTTGCGGATTCAAAAGATTATAACCGTCGCGGAATTCATAAATCGGCTGAAAATACGGATACAAGTCCGGCATAGAATCAAGCCTCGAAAAGCCGGCATCTGGAAAAAGCCTTTCAAGAAGCTTTATTCCGGCGTCCACGATTTCTGTATGCTTTCCGCGCTGAAGTTCCGGATTGTTTTTTTTGCGTTCTTCTTCCTTTTGCCTGCGTTCCTGCTCCGCCTTCTGCTGAGCCGCTTTTGCATCTTCTTTTTTTTCTGGAAGAATTATGTCGAATTTAGAAATTCCGAGAAAAGAAAGAATATTTGCAGTTTCTTCTGTAAAAAAAGCCGGAAAATATTCAAATTTCGGACTGCACATCCGCATTAAAAGCGGATACATTCCTTTTATAATCTGAGTGTAAACATAAAGCCAGTCGGTAATTCCCTGCTTAGAAAGCATAATCAGCTTTTTTTGATCCGAATTTGGATATTTCATTAAATCGCTGTAAATTTCCTTAAAAAAGCGCGGAATTGTGTTTTCGCCAATGTAATAAATTTTAAGCAAATCCTTATAAACAGTCTTTACAATCGGCTGCATCATTGCAACTGTAACTTCTTCCGGATGCTCTTGAACGTCGAGTATCAAAATCTTTAAATTTTTCATTGTCCAGCCGCCGACAGTCCTCAAAAACTTGAATTTTGTCTCCTGGCTGCTGACAATTTTTGATTTATAAGTTTCCGGGCTTATTTGAATTAAAGATTTTACTGTCGTTAAAAAACTTTGGTAGTGTTCAAGATGATTCTGCAAGTCGTAAGAAATGTAGCTTGGACGCAAAAGCTCAGTTCCATTTTTTTTAAGATAGCGGACAAAATTAAAAATTCCAAAATTCGGCTTGATTTTGTAATCTTCGCTCATCATCAGTTTGTCCATTAAACTGCGTTCTTTTGAAGAAATTTCTGGCAGTCCGTTTTCTTCTCTTTTTCGGGCCGTTTTTGGAACATAACCGTATTTGTCGCCTTTTTTTTGTTCTGAAGATGAATTTGAATTTTTTGTCTGGGCTGCATTTTCCGACAAAGAAGCAACATCCGCCGCCGAACGGCCATTTGCCCTGTGCGAGTAATGCCTTTCTTTTTGAGGGAATGCTGAATAATCAATCGGCGCCGATTTTTCCTGCAAAATTTCGCCGCCAAGAAGCTTTGTCATTCTGATAGCTTCTTCCTTGTCGATCGGACCTATCGCTCTTCTTGTTGCATCGAGAGTCCCAGGTTCCCAAGACTGTTCGACTTTTTTTTGACCAAACTCATCGCTCATTTTCAAACCCTCAACAACTGCTCTCTGGCAACGCCGCCAAAACCGCTTACAGTTATATCTTCTCCGTCTTTTGTCTTAAAAACACCTTCAAATTTTCCATAAAGGTTTAATACCACGATTTTAAAAGCAAAAAGACTCAGTTCCCGGTAAATTTTAGAAACAGGAACAAAAGTCAAGTCCACCATGTTTTCTGTATCTTGAATTATCCACTTTTTGTTTACGCCAAAAGGCTGCGTCATCTTTACAGGCGGAAGAGCCGTGCAGTTTCCATCGACCATCAAAATATTCTGATTTACAGCTTCTTGAAGAGAAACAGAATCCAGAGAATTATTAAGCACAAAAGAAATGCTTCTTCCTTTAAAATCTCCGGAAGCAAAAATTTTTTGTTCCTGAGTTCTGTAACCATAATACGCACGTTTTATCGAAAAAACAGATGTTTCATTCTCCACATCTATAACCTGTCCGGCAGATTTTTTTGTTTTGCCGATCGTAAGTGTTCCACGCAATTTTTGAGAAGTTACATAAGTTGCACAGCAACGCCGCCTTGATTTTAGAGGAACGCACTGCGTAACTTCGTTAGAAGCAGGGTCAGAAAAATGCCCAGTTAAAGCCGCCTGGACAGAAGGACTTACAGAAGTTCCCTTTAGATTAAAAATTATCGAAATTCTATCACGCTTGTGATCCCAGCTGATTCGCACATAACGCCGTGAATTAAAACTTGCACAAAATCCCTGTTCAAGATTATGAGGAATAAAACGATGTCTTGGTCCCATCAAATTTCTGTAAACATATTTGCGGCCGTTTTCTTTATTCCATAAATCAATTTCTACAAGCCCAAACATTTTATTGTCAAAAAAACTGATTAATCCCTGGTAAGGTCCGGCATTAAAATTAAAAAGAATGGAACTTTTTATACGAAAATTTGAAATGAGTACAGGAAGAGGAACTCCGCCGAACGGCGAGTGCAATCCACGAATGTCAAGCTGAGAAACATGCCCCGCAAAAGTTCCGAAAAGCGCGTGTCCGTTTTTTACAAGCGCGGGAGGCGGTTCAAGCATTTGCCTAAAATACATTCTACAATTATATATCAGCACATTGAATAAATGCAAATAGAAGCATAAAAAAACAGATTTTTTTACAAAAAAATAAAAATCAATAATTAAATATTGCAAACCGATAAATTTCAATATTATTTACCAAATATAAAAAAAAGAACTCTGTTTGACTTTGCGAATAAAGCCTAGTCAAGTTATAATGATCGAATGAGGTTTTCTATTATGAAAAATGCTACAAAACAAAAATCTATTGCAAAATTTATCACAATTCTACTTGCAATCGGGGTTGTTCTTTACGCAACCATCGTAGTCTTTGTCGTAAACAACAGGCTTTCAAGCGGAATTGTTTCTTATTTTGCCAGCGAAATCAAAGATCAATCAAAAATCCTTACCAAAGAAATGAACAACACTTTGGAGCAGGCGCAATCAACAGCCGCAAACATTCAGCTTGCATACGCAACAATATATCCAGAATACGGCTTTGACAGAACAATCATGAACAGTTTTGCCATTGGCGCAAGAGAATATTACGGCGCAAAAAATATTGTATTTTTTAACAGCTTTGGAATGCAGGTTTCAAGTCCAAAATATGGTGTCGTACCAAAAACAGCCGTTATCCGCGAAGTTTTAACTGGAAAAGAAGTTGCAAAATTCGAAAAGGACGGGGCAGACATTTATGCAACAGTTATTCTTCCTCTAAAATCAGAAAATACTATTTTTGGCGCTGTTGAAATAAGGACTCCAGTTTCGACCGAAGATGTCGTTAAAGAGGCAGCTTCATACAGCGACTGCGATTTTACAATTTTTGACGGAAACACTCGCTACGTAACTTCGCTAAACGATATGACAGGAACAACTCTCGATGACGACGAGCTATTTGAATCTGTAAAAAACGGAAAACCAGTTATTTTGCAGTCAGTTTTTAAAGGTCATCACTACGTTTCTTATTACTTTCCGTTTTATGACGATGATGGAAACTTTTTAACAACACTTTTTATCGGAAAAACTTTGGACATTGCAAAAAGTCTTTCAAGTTCAATTTTCCGCTCGTTAATCGGAGCAATTGTTTTATTCTCAGCGCTTCTTCTTGCAGTTCTTTCATTTGCAATCTATAAAAAAATAATAAATCCTCTCGAAAAAGTCAGAAAGGCAGTCGGAAATCTTTCCTCTGGAGATGCCGATTTGACAGTAAGAATTCCTGTTAAAGGAAACGATGAATTCTCTGGACTCGCTTCCGATGTAAACAAATTTGTCGAAATGCTTCAAAAAATTATTCAGGATTTGAATCTTTCTCAAAAAGCGCTTAACGAAGCAAGCGAAAGTCTTGAACAAAGCGCGCAGGGTTCAGCTTCCGCCGCATCGGAAATTCTCGCAAATATTGAAAGCGTACGAAAACAGTCAAAAAATCAGTCCGATTCTGTTATAAACACATCTTCGGTTTTGGAGTCTTCTTCGGAAACAGTCGACAAGCTTTCAGAACTGATAGAAGGCCAGGCAGCGGGAATTGCACAGTCGTCTGCCGCAATTGAAGAAATGCTCGGGAACATTTCGACAGTAACAACTTCCGCAGGAAAAATGGCTGACAGTTTTGAAGAACTCTCAACGACAGTCGGCGATGGAAGCTCAAAGCTTGCAAGCGTTGATAAAAAAGTTACACAGATTGCAGAACAGTCAAAAACTTTGATCCAGGCAAACAGAATTATCTCTCAAATTGCCTCAGAAACAAACTTGCTTGCAATGAACGCCGCAATTGAAGCTGCGCACGCAGGAGAAGCAGGAAAAGGCTTTAGCGTTGTCGCAGAAGAAATCAGAAAACTGGCAGAAACTTCAAGCGCACAAACAAAGACAATTTCTTCCGAATTAAAGGAAATTTCCACTTCAATCCAGGAAGTTGTTGAACTTTCCCACGAATCCAGCACAGCTTTTGAAGCAATTGTTTCAAAACTGAATTCAACAGATTCGATAATTCAAGAAATTGACGGTGCAATGGGAGAACAGCAGACTGCTTCAAAACAGATATTCGAATTTTTAGCAAGAATGAGAGATCAGTCTGGTGAAGTAAATAAAAAAGCAGACGATATGAAGGGAGGAATTGCAAACGTTTCAAGAGATATGAACAATGTTTCTCAAATCTCAGCGACAATTCTCGGCAGCATGGACGAAATGACACTTGGAATGCAGCAAATTGGCGAAGCTACGCAAAACGTTTCTACACTTGCAGAAAGCACAAAAGACAACATTGGCACTATGAGCAGGCAGCTCGGACAGTTCAAGGTTTAAGCAGATCATAAACAGCAAAAAAGAGCGGGCGTTGAAAACAACGCCCGCTCTTTTTTTATTTACCCTTATTTTCGAGTTTTACAATTTATTATTTCGTAAATGCAATAACCTTGTCCATAAGGTCTTTTCCGTAAATTTCAGAGAAGATTTCAAATACGCTCTGTGTAGCCTTTTTGAATTCTCCAAGATCTGGACTTGTTACAACCATTCCTTCTTTTTTAAGGCTTGCAACAAGGCTGTTTGTCTGCTCTTTTACAAGATTTCTGTTAAGGTTTTGTGCTTTGATTGCCGCATCCTGAACAACTTTCTTTTCAGCAGCAGAAAGTTTATTCCAAACATCTTTTTTGATTACGAGCGGCATTGCATCGTAACTATGGTTTGTAATTGCAAGATATTTCTGAACCTGATAAAGCTTGTTGTTGTAAATTACAGGAATAGGATTTTCCTGAGAGTCAAACTGTCCTGCTTTTAATGCGGCCGGCAATTTTCCAAAATCAAGAGGTTCTGGACGGGCGCCCAAAGCTGTCATTGTCTCCATTACAATCTGGTTTGCAGGGGTTCTGATTTTAAGACCTTTCATGTCTGCAACTTTTGTTACCGGGCGGTTTGTTGTAGTAACACAGCGGAAACCATTGTCATAATGAGCAAGAACTACAATGTTAGACGATTCGAGCTCTTTATTAACGCCTTTTACAATATCGCTGTCCATGAATTTCCATGCCTTGTCAAAATCTGTAAAAAGAAACGGCAAAGCCGAAACGCCTACGTTTGTAGCATAAATACCAAAATTTCCAGCGCTTGATACTGTCATATCAACAGGGCCCTTATTGATAATGCTTTCAATAAGGTTTGTGTCCGAAGCTTTCATTCCAATTGATGCAAGTTTTGAACTGTCATAAAGCTCAACAGTAATGCTCCCTTTTGAATTTTTTTCAACTTCTTCCTTAAACAACTTTGAAGCTACAGCGCGAGGATCAGATGAACCTGTCGAGTAGCCTAGCTTTATTACAGTTGCAGAAAAAGCACTTGCAATAAACGAGCCAGCCATGAGAGCTGCAAGAATTGTTTTCTTCATACGTGTACTCCTAATACTTTTAAGATTATTAAATTATATCACTATTTTAAGAAAATATACAAAAAAACAAAAAAATACGAACGTTAAGAGCAAATTTTTGACATAAAACTTTTGCTATACAAGATTGAATAAAACATAAAACAGACTGTGTATTGATTTTTATATTCCGATATGATAGATTCTCTGTATTGCCAGGATCTAGCAAAGTCTGCTTTAAGCACCGTGTCAGAGGGGGAACCCAGCAGCACACTTTTTGCAGTCTTGTGTATAGACACCCTGGCTTTTTTTATGCAAAAAAAACGGAGCAAAAAACTGTTTTTTTACAAAAAGCTATGCTCCAATTTTTCTAATTTTCTAGTCCAGTGAATAAACCTGGTTCCCCAGATAAAAAGTCTTATGAACACGTCCGGTAAGTCTTTGACCTTCAAACGGCGTTGATTTTCCTTTGCTCTGGAATTTTTCTGAACAGACTGTCCACTGCTCATCTGGATCTACGAGAACAAGATTCGCTTCGTAACCTGGAGAGAGTTTTCCTGAATTAAGCTTTAAAAGTTTTGCAGGATTTTCGGACATAAGCTGGCTCAGACGGCACAAGCTCAAGCCTTCTCGTTTTACAAGAACCGTATTGCACACAGCGAACGAAGTTTCAAGCCCGGTAAAACCTGGACTTCCAGCGGCCTTGTCCTGCTGAGTATGAGGCGCATGGTCTGTCGAAATCACATCAACAGTTCCATCTTTTATTGCGGCAATAAGGGCAGAACGGTCTTCTTCGCTTCTAAGAGGCGGATTTACGAGCGCACGAAGATATGGAGAATCAGTGCCAACCAGTCCGATATGATGAGGCGTTACTTCGACAGTACATTCAAAGTCTGCTGAAGTTTTTCCTTCTTTTTTGAGGAATTTTGCGCGTCTCACTGCGTCCATGCTGATTGCTGTAGAACAATGGCAAACATGAATATGGCAGCCGGCAGTTTTTGCAATTTCGATATTCCGCTCTGTCGCCGCATCTTCCGCAAGAGCCAAAAGCTGGTTTGCCGCCGTCAGACAGCCGTCAATTTCAAAATTTACAGAATCTGGAACATTCTGCGTTACTGCATTCACCTTGCCGGCGGGGATATTGTAATTTTCCATAAACTTTAATGCACGCTGACGATACGGTCTTGCAGCGGCTGCTAAAGAAGGATCTTCGCAGTGGCAGCTAACGATTATGCTTTTTTTTCCAGCAGATTTCATTCCTTCAAGCATAACAGCAGAATTTGCAACTTCGTGTCCGTCCTCGCTGATTACAGGAAATTCCTCAACTGAAAGGTTTTGAATTTCAGAAACATCTTCGCCTTCAAAATTTTTTGTAATGCTTACAGTCTGAAAAACGCGCGCAAGTTTTTTTTCTGACGCCTCGCTCATTATCTGCCGGGCAAGCTTAGCGCTGGAAACAACAGGCGCAGTATTCGGCATTGCAACAACTGTTCCAAAGCCTCCTGCCGCCGCCGCCTTTAAACCAGAATCAAGGTCTTCTTTTTGAGTCTGCCCTGGATAACGAAAATGCACGTGCATATCAACAAATGACGGCATCAAAACAAGTCCTTTTGCATCAAAAAAAACAGGATTTCCCTTAACTTCCGGCAAAACAGATCTAGCTATAACAAGAGCCGTTTCAGAATTTTTAATTTCGCCAAGAAAAACTCCGCAGATTTTGCCGTCTTTTACAACAACAAGTCCGGGATTTTCTATCGAAGAATCTACTAAAATTGCATTGTAAATAATCAGTATTTTGGAGTCCATTTTATTTTCCTTGTTAAAACTTATTCAATTTTTCCTGCAGTATAGAAAGCATCGCAGTATTCGCAGCGGTAAGTTGCCTTTTTTCTGTCAGCAAGAATAAAAACCTGAGGAACATAATGCTCGGTCATTGTTATACAGCGCGGATTTTTGCATTTTATAACGTTTTCTACACGGTCTGGAAGTTCCATTCTAATTTTGCGGACTATTTTTTCGTCTTTTATTATATTAACGCAAATATTTGGATCTACAAAACCCAAAACCGAAAAATCAATATTTATGATATTGTCGATTTTAATTATGTCCTTTCTCTCAGCTTTTTTGCTTGGAACATTCATAATCAGCGCGCTTGTAAAACTTGCCTTATCAAGTCCAAGCCAATGAAAAATTTGCGGGCCGCAGCCTGCCTTTATGTGGTCGATTACAAGGCCGTTTTTTATTGTATCAACATTAAGCATTACAGAACCCCCAGAATTTTTGCAATAAGAGCCATTCTCGCATACATTCCATATTTTACCTGCTTAAAGTAGGCGGCGCGCGGATCAGAATCAACTTCCGGAGAAATCTCGTTTACGCGAGGAAGCGGATGCAAAACAATCATATCTTTTCGGGCAAGCTCCATTTTTGACTTGTCGAGAATATAACTGTCCTTCAAACGCAGGTAATCCTGCTCATTAAAAAAGCGCTCCTTTTGAACCCTTGTCATATAAAGAATATCAAGATCGCCGATTACATCTTCCAGACGGGTTGCAGCCGAATAAGGAATATTAGCTTCGTCCAAAAAATTAGAAACCCAGTCAGGAATTTTTAATTCTTCCGGGCTTATAAAAACGAATCTTACATTTTTGTAACGGCACATTGCCTCTGTCAGAGAATGAACAGTCCGTCCAAATTTCAAGTCTCCGCAAAAACCGATTGTGTGGCCTTCAAAACCGCCTTTTAACGCACGAATCGTAACAAGGTCGGTTAAAGTTTGCGTCGGATGATAATGGCCGCCGTCGCCAGCATTGATAATCGGACATTCTGAAAATTTGCTCGCCAGAAGAGCCGCGCCTTCTTTTGGGCTTCGCATTGCAATTACATCAACGTAAGAGCTTACAACACGAATTGTGTCCGCTAAAGTTTCGCCTTTTGAAGTTGAACTATTGGAAGCGTCGCTAAAACCTTCGACAGTCCCGCCCAAATGAAGCATAGCCGCTTCAAAGCTCAAGCGCGTTCTAGTGCTTGGCTCAAAAAAAAGTGTCGCAAGAATTTTCCCGCGACACACGTCCTGAAAAGAAGATGGATCAACAATAATCTGTTCGGCGAGAGCACAAATCTCGTCAATTTCTGAAACAGTCAAATCATTTGGCTGAATTAAACTTAGACCTTTAAGCATGGCTTGAGTTTACCACAATGAAAAATTTTTACCAATAGAAAATAAATCTCTTGCAAAAATTTTTAAAATAAAGTTTTTGTTTAACCTCTCCAGTGCTCACATAAAAAAGCCTGATTTTGAAAACTCAAAATCAGGCTTATGTTAAAACTTTTTATTTGTTAGCGTTCCTTCTTAAAACTGTAAATCAATTTATCTGACGGGGCATTGTCTACGCTGACAAGAACCCAACCTCTGCTTTGCAGCTTTAAAAAATCCGATTCAGAAATGTTTTCTACCGTTACAAAAGGTTCCATAAAGAGCGATTCCTCCCGCGCTTTTGATTTTTTGTTAACACTCTCGAAAACTTTTTTAACTCTTATAAATATATTTTAGCACTAATCCGTAAAAAAACATAAAAAAACCGAACTTTTTTGCGTAAATATAACGTTTTATTATTTATTTCTACATAAATCCTACGCCAGATTGAAGCAGCGCGAAGCGTCCGCCTTTGGCGGATGGAGCAAAAGCGGAACTGCGAAAAGCTGGTTAGACGAAAAAATTCCGTCCGCATTTATAGTAGACTTTCCAATAACTAAAAGTTACGGATTAAAATTTTGACTTGTAAAAAATCCTCATATATCATTTAAAAATCATCTAAATATTGATTTGTTCTTGAGGAGGAATATGCAGATGAAAAAAATTTTGCTTGCTGCAACAGCAGCATTGGTTCTGTTTGGCGCTACAGGTTGTAAAGAAAAAAACACCGCTTACCCCAAAAAAGGCATTACTATGATTTGTCCATGGGGTGCTGGTGGAGGAACTGACGCAATTCTTCGCGCTGTTTGTTCTACTGCCGAAAAATATCTTGGAACGACAATAACTGTTGAAAATAAAACTGGCGGCGCTGGCTCTATCGGTTATCGCGCAATCAAAGATGCAAAACCGGACGGCTACACTCTCGGCATGATTACTTTTGAATTGAATTCAAACCCATGGCAGGGACTTCAGGATTTTACTTACGAAGCTTATGATCCGCTCGTTATGGTAAACACTGATGCTGCAACAATCACTGTAAAAGCTGATGCCCCATACAACACTCTTGCAGAATTTGTTGACTACTGCAAAGCTCATCCTGGAAAAGTAAATATCGGAAACTCTGCCCCAGGCTCTGTATGGCACATTGCTGCCGGACTTTTTGCCTCTGAAGCAGGAATCGACGTAAAACACGTTCCTTTTGAAGGCGCTGCTGGTGCTGTAACAGCTGTTGCCGGCGGTCATATCGAAGCCGTTTCTGTTTCTCTTGCAGAAGTAAAATCTCAGCTCGATGCTGGAAACGTAAAAGTTCTTGCAATTATGGATTCAAAACGTCCAGAAGCTTATCCAAATATTCCAACAATGAAAGAATGTGGTTATGACGTTGAATTTGGTACTTGGCGTGGAATTGGACTTCCAAAGGGAGTTCCAGCAGAAATCAGAGCTGTTCTTTTTGACGCTTTCACAAAGGCTATGAAAGATGAAAACTTCATCAAAACAGCTAAAAACCTGAACCAGAACGTTACTTATATGGATTCTGAAGTTTTTGCAACTTATCTTAAAAACAACTACGAAGGCACTGGCGCCACAATGAAGCAGCTTGGACTTGCAAACTAGCTTCTAACTAAATATTTTGGGCTGTCCAAAAAGTTTGAACAAGCAGTAAGATTTTCTGTCAAAATATTTGCGGCAGAAGATTTTGTTGCGACAACTGCTTTTGGATAGCCTTTTTTTTACTGGAGACAAAAAAAATGAGAATAGCCAACATTGTTTCGGCAATAATTGGAATGCTCTTCTCTTTGGCCGCATTCCTCAAAACTCTTACATTCAAAAAATTTATTAACGTTCCTGTCGGCCCGGAATTTTTTCCGCGTTTTCTTTGCATTGCGCTTTTTATCTGCTGTCTGATTCTTCTCATTACAAACATTCTGAAAAAAGATGACGGCAAAAAAGCTCCTACAATCAGTCCGCTTAACAAAGATATGCAAAAATGTATTCTTGCGCTTGCAGTAATTGTAGTTTATGCACTGCTTTGGAACGTAATCGGCTTTTTGCTTGCCACACCGCTCGCACTTTTTGCTATGATGCTGATTCTTGGGCAGAGAAACTATCTTACTATGGCGATTATCGCTGTCTGTGCAGACCTTGTGATTTTCTGCGCATTCAAATTTCTTCTTCAGATTGAAATGCCTATGGGCTTTCTTGACGGATTATTCTAGGAGGTGGAAAGATGGATTTTTCTTTAATTTCTTCGGCGTTTGGACAAGTTTTCTCGCTTTCTACTATACTATATACTTTTTTAGGTGCGGCCGGCGGAATTTTAATCGGCTGTATTCCGGGTCTTACCGCAACTATGGGAATTGCGCTTCTTGTTCCGTTTACTTACGGAGTTGAATTTATACCTGGCGTTGCAATGCTTTTGGGAATTTTCTGCGGCGGAATGTACGGCGGTTCAATTTCGGCAATCTTGATTCACACTCCGGGAACTCCTTCTGCCGCGGCAACGGTTCTCGAAGGCTTTCCAATGAGCCAAAAAGGTCAGAGCGCACGCGCTTTAACGCTTTCGCTTTTTTCTTCTTTCTGCGGTGGAATTATCGGCGCAGTCATTATGACTTTCCTTTCTCCGACAATTTCTAAAATGGCCTTAAGGTTTGGACCGGCAGAATTCTTTGCATTGGCAGTCTTTGGTTTGAGCGTTATTGTTTCAATTTCTGGAAAATCGATTTTAAAAGGCTTGATTACGGCAATTTTTGGACTTTTAATCTGCTGCGTTGGAATCGACAAAACTTGCGGTTACATTCGCTTTATAAACCTTCCTGGATTCTACGATGGAATTCCATTTATTCCTGCCTTAATCGGACTTTTTGCAATCAGCGAAGTTCTTGCCAATTTTGAGCATCTTCTAAAAGGCAACCCGGCTCCCAAAAATATAAACGCTTACAAGACCGGCAATGCAATCGGAAATTATCTGCGTTCTGTAATAAAAAATGTAGTTCCAAGCAAAGAAGACTTTAAGGTAATCTGGCCGCACATGCTCAAAGGCGGTTTAATCGGAACTTTTATCGGTGCAATTCCTGGCGCAGGCGGCGATATTTCGGCATTTGTTTCGTACAGCGAAGCAAAAAGATGTTCTAAACATCCTGAAAAATTCGGACACGGAGCACCTGAAGGAATCGCGGCTGCTGAATCTGCAAACAACGGTTGTTCTGGCGGTGCAATGATTCCAATGCTTGCGCTCGGTGTTCCAGGAGACTCGAATACGGCAGTTTTGATGGGCGCATTTATTATGCACGGATTCCAGCCGGGACCGATGATGTATGTTGAACATCTCGATGTCGTTTATGCAGTTTTTGGTGCTTTGATAGCAGCAAACGTTGCCTTCCTTATAATCGGAATGCTGGGTGTAAACCTCTTTTCTAAAGTAATCAATATCCAGCGTTACATTTTAATCCCTTGTATTCTCGTTCTTTCTCTTGTTGGTTCTTACTCAATCAACCAGAGCATGTTCGATGTTTATTTTGCAATTGCAATGGGCGTAATCGGTTACCTTATGCAAAAATATGAATTCAACCTGTCTCCGATTCTCCTTGCCCTTATTTTGGGACCAATGTCAGAATCAAACATCAGGCGCTATATGCAGATTGTCGATGGAAACTTTATGAAGATTTTTACCCGCCCAATCTGTATTATTTTCTTTGTGCTCGCAGTTTTCTCAATTATTGCAGCGGTTTTGAACCAAAGAAAAATTGCAAAACGAGTTGAATCTTCTCAGTCTGATGACACAAACG
>NZ_DBJD01000074.1:0-38766 GCF_002297065.1 Treponema sp. UBA785
TCGGCTCAAAAGTTGACGACCCGCTTGAAATGTATTTGAGCGACTTGTTTACGACATTTGTGAACTTGGCGCGAATTCCTTCAATTTCAGTTCCGGCTGGATTTACTTCAAAGGAAAACAAGAACGCTTCGTGCATGCCGGTCGGAATTCAGTTTGCAGGAAAAATGTTCGACGAGCTGAAGATTCTTCAGACCGCGCAGGCGTGGGAAGAAGACCACAAAAACTGCGGAATTCCGGTTCGTGAACCGGTTAAGGAATCGGTTTAAAAGTAAAAGTCGGATTTTGCGTTAGGGCGTGTAGTGGCGGCGGAGCCGTTGCGGAACGGAGCCTTGCGAAGTGAGAGCAATGGAGCACTGATGTGCGGAACCACGAAAGGCCCGACCCGAACGAAAGTGAGGGAAACGCCCAGAAAAGTTGGAGAAAATTATGGCAATTGATAAATATGAAATCGTAATCGGCTGTGAGATTCACACGCAGCTTCTTACAAAAACAAAGGCTTTTTGCGCCTGCGAGAACAAATACGGCGGAATGCCGAACACGCGAGTTTGCCCGGTTTGTCTTGGCTTGCCGGGAGCTATGCCGCGCATTTCAAAAGGCTATGTGGAGCTTGGGGCGGTTGCCGGTCTTGCTTTGAACTGCAATATCGCGCGCTTTACAAAATTTGACCGCAAGCATTATTTTTATCCTGACCTTGCGAAAGGCTATCAGATTACGCAGTACGATATTCCGCTTTGCGCAGACGGACACGTTGACTTGCCGCTTTCGCATTATTCAAAGGACGAGCAGGAAGGCGGAGCAAAATTCCGGCCGAACAATTTTAAGGGCGAGAACTGCATTGTTGAGAACGAGGGCAAAAAATACCGCCGCGTGAGAATCGAGAGAATCCATCTTGAGGAAGACGTAGGAAAATCGCTTCACTTGCCGGGAAAACATTCCTATATCGACTACAACCGCTCGGGAACTCCGTTGATTGAGATTGTTACAAAGCCTGACATGACTTCTCCTGACGAGGCCGCGCTTTTTATGCAGACTGTTCAGGAAATTTTGCGCTATGTGAAAGTTACAAACGGAAACCTTGAGGAAGGAAATATGCGCTGCGATGCTAACATCAACCTCAATGTCTGGGAGGACGGAAAGCTTTACCATACTCCTATTTCCGAAATCAAGAACCTTAACTCTTTCAAGTCAATCCGCGAGGCGTGCGCTTACGAGGCGAAAAGGCAGCTCAAGGAATTTGAGGAAGACCGCCAGGAATTCAATCCGGGCTACAAGAACACGATGAACTGGGACGAGGACAAGGGCGTTACGCAGATTATGCGTACAAAGAATTCGTTCGTTGACTACCGATTTGTCGTTGAGCCGGACATCAAGCCGTTCAAGGTGAACGAGGAGCTGATTTCGCGCGCGGAAAGCAGAGTCGGCGAGCTTCCTGAGGCAAAGAGAATCCGATTGCAGAAGCAGTTCGGTCTTTCTGATTTTGATGTTGAGACTTTGACTTCTTCACGCGAGCTTGCGCTTTGGTTTGAAGAGGCCGCGAAAGGCGCGAAAGACGTTAAAAAAGTTGCGAACTGGATTCTTGCCGAGCTTCTCGCGGTTCTTAACGAGCAGCGAAAGACAATCAGCGAGGTGAATATCACTCCGAAGCACATAACCGAGCTTGTGAACGCGATTGCGGACAAGAAAATCTCGAACGCGCAGGGAAAGGCCGTTTTTGCGAAAATGCTCGAGACTTCAAAAATGCCGGCTGAGATTATCAAGGAAGAGGGAATGGAGACTGTTTCTGATTCCGGCGCAATCGAGGCGATTGTTGACAAGGTTATCGCTGATAATCCGAAAGCTGTTTCTGACTTTAAGGCCGGAAAGACAAACGTTGTCGGCTGGCTTACAGGCCAGGTGATGAAGGCTTCTAAGGGAAAGGCGAACCCTGGAATCGCGTCGAAACTCGTGGGCGAGAAACTTTCAAAGCTGTAAAAAAAGCAAAATGACAGAAATCAATATTCTTGCAGAGAGCATAAAATCTCGTTTCGGGACTGTAAAAAGAGCGCGCGGAAATTTTCTGTACACAGAAAAGCGCGTTCGTCTTACTGATATGTTTTTGGAAGGCGGCCGGGCTGTTTTGGGCTGGGGAAGCGATTTTTTTAGCGGCTGGACGATTTTTAAGAACATAATAAGCCGCGGTCTTACAGGAAGTTTTGTTACGGATTTTAATGCTGTTTCAAAAAATTCTGGACTTTCAAGACTGAGCCGTGCCGTAAGCGCCTTGCTGAATGATGAAAGAATTGCAGTTATTTGTAATTCAAAAGAAGATGCTCTTAAAAAAAGCCTTGCCATAAGCAAAGACGGAACTTTTGTTTATCGTCCGTGGAATGCGCAGAATATTGACTGGAAAAATGCCGCCTGTGTTTTGATTGCTCCTCCGCTTGCCTGGGCGCAGAATATCTGGATTGTCGCTGTAAAAAGCGAGTTTATTGAAGATTCAAAAATCGATTTTTGTTCTGCTTTTATTCCAGCGGCTTTAGAAGCTGCGGTAACGCGTTCTTTTTATGATTTAATAAAAGCACTTCAGGTTCGCGAAGAAAAAGACTGGTTTAAATACGACAAAGTTTTGACAAAATACTGGACGAGAAAGGGGCCTTGGCTTTTTCCGAAAATTCCGCAGGAAAAATACGAGAACTTTGTTCAGCATTGTCTGGACTGCGATCTTGTCGTAAGCCCGTTTTTTTCTGTTCCGAGCATTGTTCCTTTTGGAGCAGATTCTGGAGTTTTTAAAAAGCTGGAAAAATCACCTTTTGACTTTTAAAAATTTTAAGTATGCGGGTAAGAAAAAATGCTTGAAAGCGAAGTGGTTTTTTACATTGTAAAACTTGTTTTTGGCGGAATTACTGCTTTTTTAGCAATTTTGCTTTTGAGCCGGACGCGTGATTCTGTCTGGATTTTTATGGTTTGCGGAGCAATTTTTAGTTACACAGGCCTTGTTTTTGAGCTTCTCTTAAAAGTTGGAATCATAAGCGAATTTTCTTTAAAAATTTTCAATCTTCCGTTTGTGCCGCTTTTTTTTACGGTAGTTCCAGCAATTTTCTTTATAATTTCTTTTATCTTAAAAATAATCCGTGCGAGAAAATAGGAAAATAAAAATGACAGTGCTTCAATTTTGGAATGAATATTTGGCAAAAACCGGGCAAAAACCACAAGAGGCTGTCTATAACGGCGAGCTTTGTTTTGAAGATTCGGGCTGGACAGGTCAGTCGCAGCTAAATCTCGTGCTTGGCGAAAAAAAAACTGCAATCTTTACACCTTTTCCTTCTTTTGAAATAAACCGCGAAAAGCTCCCTGTTGCCGGCGAAGTTTACGTCGTGGAAGATACTCAGGAGAATCCTTGCGCTGTAATCCGCATAAAAGATGTAAAAATAATTCCGTTCAGCCAAATCAGCTGGGAACTTGCGCAGCAGGACGGCGAAGACGAAAATCTTGAAGCCTGGCAGGAAAAAGAGCGTGACTTTTTTGAGGAAGAAGCCGACCTTTGCGGTTTTGATTTTGACGAAGAAATGCCCGTTGTCTGTGAAATTTTCGAATTAGTCTACAAAAAAAATTAAAACTTTTAAAATCCAAAGTTTAAAATCGAATTTTTGTGTGCTATAATTTTATATTAGAAAAGCATTTTTTAATGTTTGGAGGAATTAAATTATGGCAAAAAAAAGTTTTTCTGTTGAAAAGTTGATTATTCAGCTTTCTCTTGGTTTGTTGCTGGCTGTCGGCGGTATTTGGGGCTTGCAGGGCGGCGGAGATTTTGGAATTAACTCTCTAAAAAGCGTGTTTAGCGGCAGCGCAGAAAACATTGCGGTAATTGTTTTTTCAATAATCGAACTTCTTGCAGGAATTTATCTTGTTCTTGAACTTTTTATCGGTAGTCTCGGACAGTTTAAAAGCATTCTGATGCTTATTATTATGATTGTCTGGATTGTTGCAATTGTCTTGAGCGATTTTATCGACGGAAATTTCCACAATTTTATGAAATGGCTCTGGAATTTTGCAGGCCATCTGGTAGTTTTAGGCTCGATTCTTTACTGCAAAAACTAATTTTTTGGGCGCCACCCGCTTTGCGGGTCGGAGTACTGCGGGCTTCGGTGCCCTCGGTGCTTTTGCACCGGCTGCGCCGCCCTCCGTGTTCCTGGCGCTTTTTTTATGACTCCAACGCGAGTCGAACGCGCGACCTTCCGCTTAGGAGGCGGATGCTCTATCCAGCTGAGCTACAGAGTCGAATAGACTAATATTAACAAAAAACAAAGATTTTTTCAAATGGTGTATGCTTTTTTCTAAAAGGTATAATAAAGACCGCGCTCTGCAAAACCCGCAAAACCGTCATCTTGAGGTAAAAACTCCCTGTAGTTTTCGCCGTAGTGGCAGAGAAACATTTTTTTGCGCATTTCTGTTGGAAGAGTTAGAAGCTCATTGTAAGAAGAATGAACAGGACTTTCAAAAAAAGTACATTCATGAAAAATACATTCCGGTTTATAAGTCTGTTCAATCCAATCCAGCATTGGACGGTCAAATTTTGTGTCTCCGCTAAAGAAAATTCTGTCATCTATTAAAACTCCGACAGAATAAAAAATTTTGTTCCAGTCTGCATTTGGGCAAAGAATATGCCTTGTTCGTACAAGTTTTAAGTTTATTGAACCTGCATTTGCCTCGTAAACCGGGCGCGGAGTGTTTTTTAATTCAACTGGGCAGATTTGCTTAAAATAATCGTCAAAAGTAAAAAAATTGTCTATTCCTTTTTCCTCGCCGTAAGAGCAGGCTCCGGCCAGGCTTTTTTCCCAAAGAATTTTTTTGTAAAAATCTGGAACAATAAGCGACGGTTTTTGTCTTGTCATATAAAAATTTGTGTATGCGACTTCTTCAAGGCCGCCAATGTGGTCAGAATGTGAGTGTGTCGGCAAAATCGTGCGGATTTTTGTGAGCGGAGTGTTGTATGTTTTTAAGGCGTAAGAAAATAAAGTTCCGCAGTCAATCAAGACATGATCTTTGCCTTTTATTACAAGCAGGTTGTTCTGAAAATCGACTTTGTTAAAAGCGCTTCCAGTTCCGATGAAAAAAATCTGAAGTTTTCCATTGTTTGTGAGGTTTATACTGTCTTTAAATGTTTCGATTTCCATAGAACTTCCGTAGAACTTTTTCTTAAAATCAGTACAAATTATAACACAATATAATTATATTACAAAACTTCTGGAAGCAAATAAACATCTTTTACACCGTCAACAAGAATTGCGCCCATTCCAAGTTTTAACGGCAGGTCAAGGTCAATATCGTAACGATCTCCAATGCTTAGACATTCTTCAAATTTTATTTTTTTGTTAAGAGCTGTTCCTGCGGTTTTTGCGGCAAGCTCAAAAATCTCTCTGGCAGGCTTTGATTTTAGCGTTGTGTCAAGCCCAATGATTTCTGGAATAAGCCCGGAAACTCCCAGCGCTTCGAGAGTTTTTCTTGCCGTCAGAACAGGATTGTTTGTTACGCAAATGAGATAAAATTTTTCTTTTAAGGCGGAAAGAGTTTTAAAAAGCCTTGCGTCTGGTTTTAAAAATTCAGCAGGATTTATAAGTTTTTTTCTCCAAAAAATACTTTCTTCAATCGAAATTCCAAAATAAGTAAGAAGGTTTCCAAGGCTGATTTTTTGTCCGGAATGTGTGTTCGCCCAATTTTTCCTAAAATCAGAAAAAAGCCCGCGGGCTTCATCAGCGGAAATTTTTCGCATTTGGGCAAAATGTCGGATTTGACCGTCAATCTGCTCTTTTGCGTATTCAGAATTTGTATAGAGCGTAGAATCTACATCAAAAATCAGAACCTGGACTTTTTCTGGAATAAAATAAACCTTCATTAAAATGCAGCGCCTGTCTACGAGTGGTCAGCAGGCATAGCCGGAGTGTAGACGTGCGATTTTTTTACAAGAACAAATGCCGCTTCTTCTATCGAGTCGTAATATCCGAGCGAAATTCTTGCAAGAATATTGTCGCCTGCAAGTTCCGCATCCACGCATTCAGTCACAACAAACGGAACGCAGAGAGTATCGCATTTTATCTGAGTCCATTTTTCGTTTAGAGCCTGCCCGCCAGTTACGGTAATGCTTCTCGGCTGTGGAAGTCCTGCCTCTTCCGAAGCCTTTTTTAGAATGTTGAGGGCCGCCCAAAGCTGGTGAGTTACATCGTGAATAATCGCAAGTCCTTCTTTTTTTTGTTCATCCGTCAAAATCTGCGGATTTTCAAATGTCGGAGTGTCTACAATCTGCGCAACTAGTTTTTTGTGCGTAATTTTTGTTTTTAATTCGTCTTCAATCTTTTTCTTAAAATTTGCAAACCTGCTTCCTGTATCTGGAATGATTACCGCCGCATTCCACATTCCAGGAATAATCGACGGCATTGTGCGGATATTTGGCGAATTGAGCGGAACTGGAGTGCAGAGATTAAGCCCTTCGCTTGAACCTGAACGGTCGCATAGCATGCCGGTGTCGAGCGTGTCTGTTCCAATCAGCGCAACAACAAAATCAGGAGCGCCGCAAAAAACCAATGTTCCTTCGATAAGACCAGTTTCTTCAGCCGCCTGTTTTGTAATTTTTCCAGCGAGTGCGCCAGGTTTTACAAATGGAGGCAGTTTTTTGATTTCGTCATCAGAAAAACCTTCTGCCTTGAGCTGTTCTTCTGTCCAATAAATTTCTCTGAAACGTTCTTCCGGCAGAATTGTTACGGCGTTTCCTGTCAGACGGTAAATCAGGTATTCAGGAGTTCCAAAAATCTTGTCAGATTCGTACCAGTGGTGAGTGTGGAGTTTTCTAAAAGCATCCAGACGCGGAATCCACATTGACTTTTTGTCAGAAACGGAAGTTGGCGCATCTTTAGACCAAAGAAGCGTCAGCCCGTTGCTGCTTACAACCGTCGGCCCGTTGCCGGAAATACAAATCGCTTCAATTCCAGTGTCCGGCGATTTTTGCTTTAATTCTTCGACAGCTTGTTTTAAAGCCCCGACCCATTCCCGTGCAATTTTCGATTCATCTTTTTCCGTAAAATTCGCGCGTGCATAGGCAATGCTTTTTGGCGAATCTGGCATAAGCGCCGCTTTTAACGAAGAAGTTCCAATATCAACACAAAGAATAGCATCTTTCATAAAAATCTCCAATTTTTTTCGGGGCCATTTTTGCTGTCGCAAAAACCGGGTCTTGCGGGGTTTTATTCCAAAAAACAGGCTCATCCGCCAGTTTTTTGGAACGGCTTTGCCGCCCCTCCAGCCCCTTGTCCGAATTTTTTGCTTCGAGGCTTATTTTTCATTTTACAACAATTTGCGGAGATTTGCCATTTTTGCAAAAAAAAACTGCCTGATAAGGACTGAAGCGCCTGTCAGACAGTTTTTAATAATTTTTTTATTTATGCCTGAGTTTCTTCTGTATCGTCAGACTTTTTAATCAGTTTGTCGATAATCGTTCTGTTGTCCAAAAGATCGCTCAAGCTCTGATTGTGATGAATTCTTGTAATTACATTTGCAAAGAGACCAGAAACATTTGTGCTTATAAACCATTCTTTTTCTTTTAATTCTGGATGGTAAACGGCGTTTGTTCCGATTATTCGGTAGAACTGGCCGTTTTTATAAGCTTCATCGAACAGTTCAATTGCATTTCCTGTAAAGAACGGAAGCGAAATTGCGGCGATTACCTTTGTTGCGCCCTGTTCCTGCAAAAACTGCATTGCTTTAAGGAGAGTTCCTCCTGTTCCGAGCATATCATCTGCAAGGAAGGCAACTTTTCCTTTAACGTCGCCAAGAAGTTTTACGCTTTTAATATTTGTCTGTTTTGCATTCTGAGTTACGACAGAATAATCGCGTTCTTTGTAAATCATTGCGAGCGGCACTTTTAAGCCTGTAGCATAGAATTTGTTGCGGTCGATTGCGCCTGTGTCAGGGCTTACTACAACTAAATCTTCCTTGTCAGGACCAGAAAGATTTACAACCTTTGTAAGTTCACGGATAACCTGATAGGAAGCATGTAGGTTTTCGAGATGTGTCGTGTTGAATGCGTTTACAATTTCGCGAGAGTGAATGTCGAGAGTAATTACGCGGTCGACTCCACGCATTTCGTAAATGTGGCAAAGAAGCGCTGCCGTAAGACCTTCGCGGCCCTTCTTTTTGTGCTGGCGGCTGTAAGGAAATGCCGGAAGTACAAGAGTGATTGATCTTGCTCCAGCCTGCTGAACAGCATCGATTGTTACAAGAAGTGTCATTACGTGGTCGTTTACAGAGAATGTAACAACATTTTTTCCGCCGTTCATTTCAATTGGCTGGTGGTTTTCTGCATCTTGAAAAATATAAATATCTTTTCCGCGGACAGAATCCATCAATTCTGCTTTAATTTCACCGTTTGCAAACCAAGTAAAAGCTGTGTTGATTTTAAAATCTGGCGCACGGTATTTGTCGATTGCTCCGCGTACAACAAGGTCAGATGTCACCATATCGTTGCGGAAGTTGATGTCCTTAATCAGTTTGTCTTTGTCTAAAGTATATCGTTTAGAAATTACGTCATTTTTTAATGTAAAACGATGTTTGTACATGTGACGAAGATGAGTAATTACTTCGTCCGCAAATGCAGCACCACCCGGACATGCGATTACGCCCAGGTTGGTTGGTTCTGAATAAGGCATTTTATTCTCCCATGAAAATGTGATTGATGTACACTAATACTAGCACTTCAAGCCGGCTGTGGTCAATAATTTACGCTAGATGTAGTGTTTTGACAGAAAATCATGTTTTAACTAAAATCTTTCTATATGAAACTGACGATTTTGGGATCAGGAACAAGCCATGGCGTGCCTGTAATTGCTTGTAATTGCAAAGTTTGTAAGTCTGGAGACAAAAAAGACAATCGGCTCAGAGCGAGCGCGCTTCTTTCTATAAAAAATGGCTCATACGACAGAAATTTTCTTATTGATGTTGGGCCGGATTTTCGGGAACAGGCTCTTCGCATAAATCTTTGTAAACTTGATGCTGTTTTTCTCACACATCCTCACGCAGATCATATTCACGGAATTGACGATTTAAGAATTTTTAGCCACAAGAACTCTAGCGCAATGAACTGCGACGAAAGACTTTCTAAAAAATTTCCAGAAACTGCTGGAAAAGGTCTTGCAATGTACATGAGTTCAGATTCTGAAAAATGCGTTAAGACAAATTTTCATTATATTTTTATGACGCACGAAAAAGGCGGCGGAACTCCAAAACTGAACATAATAGATGTTGATTCGTACAATGAAAAAAATCCGCTTGAACTTGGAGAACTTTGCATTGTTCCTGTTCCGATGGAGCATGGCTGCATAAAAACGACAGGCTGGATTTTTTCTAAAAAACTGAATGGAAAAAAACGTTCAATTGCTTATCTTACTGACTGCAATTTTATAAGCGAAAATTCTTTAAATCGGGTAAAAAATACCTGCTCAGGCGGATTTCTCGATCATCTTGTAATTGATGCTCTTCGTGCAGATAAACACTCTTCTCACAATAATTTTGATCAGGCGCTTTTTTATGCAGATAAAATTGGAGCGGCGCATACTTGGTTTACTCATCTTTCTCACGATTTTTTGCACGGAGAAATTCAGAATTATATTGATAAAAAACTGCCGGAATTTGCTAATCTGCAAAAAATTGTTGAAAACGGCGGAACTGTCTGTCCAGCGTTTGACGGTCTGGAACTGGATTGTAGGTGAGGATTTCGCTTTTTTATAAGAAAAACTTAATGCGCTTCGGAATAGATATAAAAAAACTGATTTTGGACAAATTAACGCATAAAATTGGCATAAAATCAGTATTTTGAATTGACATAAGCGGAAGAATTTCTTAAAATAATGGAACTCACGTTGAATTGATTTTGAGGTAGGTATATATTATGTCAAGAGTTTGTGATGTTTGCTTGAAAGGTTCAATGACAGGTAACAAAGTTTCTAAATCATACAACCACACACGCCGCATTTGGAGACCAAATCTTCTTAAAGTAAAGACAGAAATCGCTGGTACAACACGCACTTTGAACGTTTGCACTCGCTGTCTTCGCAGTGGTTTTGTAACAAAGAAAATCAATGTTGTTCCTGCAAATGCTGGTGCGCCAAAAGCTGAATAATTATTGAATCTTTCTGAATAGCCGGTTCTTCGTGAGCCGGTTTTTTTTTATGTCTAGAGAACTTTTTGCGTGCGCTAGCCAGCTCAGTTTCAGATACCAGCTATGCACGTTTTTGTTAAGTTCTATTTTTTGCCGTAAGTTGCTTCGATTTCCTGTATTTGATCGCGGATTGCGGCGGCTTGTTCGTATTCAAGCCGGTCGGCACAATCGCTCATTTCTTTTTTTAGGGCTTCGATTAACTTTTTGCGCTGTTTTGGGTCGAACAGGTTCGCGCTCTTTTTTAGAACTTCGAGTTGTATTTTTTCGGTTTCCTCGGCATCTTTTTGTTGACGTACGAGTATGTCTTGAACAGTTTTGCTTACAGTGTGAGGCGTAATTCCGTGTTCTTCATTATATTTTTGCTGGATCGCACGACGGCGTTTTGTTTCTTCTACGGTTTCTTTGATTGCTGGCGTGATTGCATCTGCGTACATTACAACCGTTCCGTTTTCATTGCGGGCAGCGCGGCCTACAATCTGGATTAAAGATGTTGTCGAGCGCAAAAATCCAATTTTATCTGCATCGAGAATTGCGATAAAACTTACTTCTGGAAGGTCGATTCCTTCGCGCAGAAGGTTGATACCAATTAAAACGTCGATTTCGCCCAATCTAAGGCTTTTTAGAATTTCAACACGCTCAAAAGTGTCGATTTCCGAGTGAATATATTTTACTTTTAAATTCAGTCCAAGAAGATAGTCCGTCAAATCTTCCGCCATTTTTTTTGTCAGCGTAAGAATAAGGCTCCTCTCGTGTTTTTCAATGCGCTTTTTTACTTCGTTGTAAATGTCTTCCATTTGACCTTCGCTCGGGCGGACTTCGATTATTGGATCCAAAAGTCCAGTTGGGCGGATCAACTGTTCTACAACTTGTGTTGACTGTTTTATTTCTTCTTTGCGCGGTGTTGCCGTTACGTAAATAACTTGATTCAGTTTTTTTTCAAACTCGTCAAATTTTAGAGGGCGGTTGTCGAGGGCGGAAGGCAGGCGGAACCCGAAGTCGATAAGATTTTGTTTTCGGCTTCTGTCGCCTTCGTACATAGCTCCAATTTGCGGAACTGTAACGTGGGCTTCGTCAATCAGGCACAAAAAGTCGTCTGGAAAATAATGCAGGAGAGTTGCCGGCGGTTCGCCGCGTTTTCTGCCGGAAATTGGGCCTGAGTAATTTTCGATTCCAGAACAGTAGCCCATTTCTTTCATCATTTCTACGTCGTATGTTGTCCGGGTTTTTATTCTTTCGGCCTCGAGAGGTTTTTGTTCAATCTGAAATTTTTTGACCTGTTCAGCCATTTCTTCGAGAATCCTGTCTGTAGCCTTTAAAAGCGCATTCTGCGGTACTACGAAGTGCTTTGACGGATAAAATTGCATTTCGTCCAACTCTTCTTCGGTTTCGCGGGTGAGAACATTAAAACGCTTTATTGAAGAAATTTCGTCAAAATCAAGTTCAATTCTGTATGCAGTGTCGGTTTCCATATATGGAGGAAAAACTTCGATAACATCGCCTCTGACACGGAAATTTCCGCGTTCTAAAACCATATCGTTTCGCTGGTATTGAATTGATGTCATCTGCCGTTCAAATTTCCTTGTATCAAAAAATTCACCTTTTTCGATATGAACACGCATTTCTTTGTAGAGGTCAGGCATGCCAAGACCGTAAATGCAGCTGACTGTAGCTACAACAATCACATCGCGCCTTTCCATAAGGGAATATGTTGCTTTTAGGCGAAGCTGGTCAATTTCTTTGTTTACATCGGCATCTTTTTCTATGTACAAATCCCGTGCAGGAACGTATGCTTCTGGCTGGTAATAATCGTAATAAGAAACAAAATATTCGACTGCATTTTCTGGAAAGAAAGATTTGAATTCCCGGTAAAGCTGGGCGGAAAGCGTCTTGTTGTGCGAGATGATGAGAGTCGGACGCTGAACTTTTTCGATTATTTTTGCCATGGTAAAGGTTTTTCCAGAACCAGTAACGCCCTTTAACGTCTGGTACCTGTCGCCGCGCAAAAAGCCTTCGCTTAATTTTTCTATTGCCTGCCCCTGATCGCCGCTTGGCTCGTAAGGAGCAACTACCTTGAATTTTCTCATGCCTTGATTATACAGCCTATTCTTTGAGTTTTGAAATAGCTTAAAAAAATAACAATGGGGAAAGAAGGATAAAAGAGGAAAGCGCAAGATTATGCTTTTATAATTAAATTAAGCTAATGTTATATTTTTCTACCAAGACTTAGTGAGAAAGAATCTAAGCAAGTTCCTCCTTGAAAATTTTTTTGCTCTAAGAAGTCAGAATTGGAAACTCCTATAACATTGTCAGCGGTGCTTCCTTTTAATAATGGAATGTGGTTATAGGAGAGTCTTAGAAAGATTTTTTTATAATAGAATTCACTTGATAATGAAAATCCGAACTTTCCATCAAATGAATCATAAAATTGTTTTTTTCGCATGTAATGACTGTCAATTGCATTCCCTTTTATGTATGGGTTTAGTACACCGATTAGTTTTACGGTGAAGTTTTTTGAAGTTACCGCGGTAGAGAGACCAATTCCGAATATAAAGAATTCAGATTCATAACTTATGATATTGCCTTTTAAGTTCGTTTTAGTTTCGTTTCCTGTCCAAATACCTGTTTCTGGGTATTGATAATATCCGTCTCTGCCAAAAAATTTTTGATTTTTGTAGCAGAACGTTGCAAATGGGAAAAAAAATAAATTTTTAGAGCTGAAATTATATCCTGCTTGGAATGTGAAAGCATATTTTTTATCAACATACAGGTTATGACTGGAATACTGACTAATATCAGTACTGTTAAAATCTAAGTCTTTAAGAGTGCCACTTTTTATAGGAATAACAGTTGCATACGACAAATTAAATTCAAAATTGTGTAGTCGAGATAAAACTCCTAATTCTATGTATGGAATAATTGGACAGTCCCAGGTAAGTTCGCTTACTTTTGAGTCGTTTTGAAAAACATATTCTTTTTGAGAAAATGTATTGATTCCTGCTGCCGTTGTAAGCGTAAAAATTTCTGCATATGAAATAATCACTGGCATAAGCAGGAATTGGATTAATAGCAAATATTTTTTCATAAAAAATTTATGATTTTGGCCACTCTACCGTAACAGCGGTTTCGTATTTTCCATACTTAAAAATATAAATTTTTGTAGCAAAACCTGTTGGAATTGTATCCTCGTATTTTATGATGAGTTTGCTGTTTTCTTTATCATTATCTATAGAAATAATGGAAAAAGATTTTCTTTCCTCTGTAGATGAATTAAGCGTATGCAGTTCAAAACGAACATCGTTCTTGTTATATTTACCGTCATAATACAATATAAGTGTATTGTTTGTTGTAAAGTAAGCGTTTCCTGGCTCAAATTCTTCTATTTCGTAACAAGAGGTAAACAGAAAGAAAATTAGCAGACATAAAATGGTATAGTTTTTTTTCAATTTTGGCTCCCATAAAAAGTCAAGATTAAAACTTCATTTTTAATCTTGACTTTTTTAAGTTGTTTCGCAACGAATTGAGAAACAACCGAATACTCTTTGTTTATAGTTTTATAATGGAATTAATAAATTTGCGGGCATGAAAATTTTTCATAATCGTAAATGTGCCTTATTTTCTTTCTACCGAAACAATATCTTTAAGTCCTGCACCCATATAAACGTATAATTCTATAATCGAATCAGCAGGAATATCTCCTTTATATGATATAGTAAGATAACTGCTGAGCGGTTTGTTTAATATAGAACCTAATTCATGTTTTGTTTTCTTATTTGTCATGGGATCATAATGATATAACTCAAAATCTACACTATCATAATATCCGAAATAGTGCAGAATGATTTTGTTTCCAGATTCAAGATAACAGTTACTTGCTCTGAAAGAATCTTCCGTTGTATCGCAAGACATCAGTGAATATAAAGATATTAAATATATAATAAATAAACATAACCGTTTTTTCATAGTTGTTAGTCCTGAATTTATTGGTTAATCGTTAATATCGGAAACGTACTCTTTTGTTGAGGTGTTTTGTAAATTTCAAATTTTCCAAAATTTTTAGATTTATGACCGACGATAGGTAATGACAAATCAAAAGCACCTCCAAATTTTATACTAAACTTATTTGAAAAGAAACCGTCTATAGATCCATTAGTCTTTACATTAATTCCTGCTGATACTTGTTCTGTTACAGGAAGATTGATATTTATATTTCCTGCTGATACCCCAAGCCCCAAATAAGGAGTTAGCGCAAAATATGGGCTGACAGATGCTGTTATTGACAAACCATTTTTCTCTGAACTATTTGCAATTCCAGCAAAAAAAGCACATTCGGCGAGCGCATCGCAAGTTTTTGTATATGGTTCAAAATAGATTGAATATCTATATATCCATTTACGCCATACTTTGAACCATTTTACTCTTCGAGAGCCGTAATCTGCTCCGACGTTTACATTTGCTCCTGCAAGACCTGTGAATCCTGCATAAAGATAGTCTGAATTTACTTCGCCATTTATTGAATACGGAATGTCATAGTCCCCTCTTAGTCCATAAACAAATGGGACAGGCCCTATGCAGAAAGAACCGTTTATGTTGAAAATATTCTGTTCTCCTCCAATCAGTGAGGCTGAATATGCGTATTTGAGACATGTTCTTGCATAGGTAGAAAGCATTGTATATGCAGAAAGGTCTGCTTTGCAATTTGACCATGAAATTGTAAAGCGTCCGCCTAAATATAAATTGGTTTCAATATCTAACTCTGCAAATGTTAAGTTTCCTGCATTGGAATTTCCGATTCCTAATTTGTTATTTGTTATTTTTTTTGATAAAAAACCGATTTTGATTTTTTTACAGCTATTTACTTTGTTCTCTAGATTTTTTGTACTTGCTATATACTCATTATATGATGTTGCTAATTTATATCCTGCTTTTCCAGAGAATTCTATATCTTTCCAATTTGCAAAATTTGTTATTGTTTTAAAATTTTTTGTATCACCTATTGTATTAGAAAGTTCAATTGGTCTATAACTCAAGGAAGAAACACTTCTTGTTTCATTTGTGTCGGATTCTTCTTCATTTTCTGTTGCATTGATATAAACAGAAACTAAAGGAAGAATATCTGTAATATCTGTGCAGTTATAGTCTATTGCAGGACATACTTCTTTAAATGTGTCACTCATAAACATTCTGTTGAACGAAACAAGTTCGTATTCTGATAAAGTATTTGTAATAGCTAAAATTTCTTGAAACTCACTGTCTATCTCTAAGTTTAAGTTTTTTATGCAAAGTGGAACAAAATTTTCTTGAAGAAGTATTTTGTTCAGTGTAACAACTGCCTCTAGTTCTGAGGATACTGGTTCATACTTATTTATAATTTCAAGAGGAAGTGTTTCAATCAACTCGATAGCACTATAACCTGTGCTGAAATCTTCTTCTGTAAAATAAAAATTGACATCTGCTATTGAATCTTCAGTTTCGAGATCTGATTCATCTATGCTTCTTGCATTTTTATATGATGTATTGCCTTTTACTTTGTGATATGTTCCTGTTTTATTGTCAAGAACAAAATCTCCAGCCGAAAGACCTTTTACAACAGAGCGTGTAGAAGAATTGTTTTCATATTTACTTACGATAAATTGTCCGTCAGGATTTATTCCGAATAGACCTGCTGGATAAACGCCACGTGTGTATATTGTTCTGGTAAAATTGAAAACATGCTAGTGTATTGATTTTCTTGATTACTTATGAATGTAAGCCAAAGTGTTTTTTCAAGACCTGCTCTTTTTGTCAGTGGTTTTGAGTATGATACGTCTGCAAGTCCGTCTCCATTTAAGTCTGCGTTTTGATTTACTTCGAGATTAAATGATTTTTCAGTATTTTTTATTCCGTTTTGGGAGTATTCAACATAAGAAAAATTTATAGATTTTTCAGTTATATTATTAATGTATATGTATCCGTATAAAGCTTCGTTTTCGATATCTGTATAAATAATATCGTCTTTTGATACTTCATTTTTTGTAACTTTTCCTAATCGAGTTGCAATATAGATACCTTGTAAAAGCTGGCTGTTTGACAAATCTTTAGGATTGTAAAGAATTGAACCTCCCATATAGGCTTTTGTAGAAATTGAGCGATAGTTTATTTTATCACTTATATCGGAAATGTTGTTGGAATATGCTTTTTGTGTAGCAAAAGAGCAAGCTGTTTCTGTTAATACTAATAAAATGGCAGAAAAAACTGCCGTTACAATGATATTTTTTTTCATAACTTTCTCCTGTTAATTAAAAATATAATGAAAAGCGATATCTCTTAATCATCGCATTTGTAAAAATGTTTTTTTTGCTGAGTAAAAATTTGTTTCATAACTATGTTTTCATTTTTTAACTTCCTCCCTCTAAATGTCTTTATAACAGATTGTTAGATAAAGCGCAAGATTATGCTTTTATAATTAAATTAAGCTAATGTTTCTCTTGAAAAAAACAAAACGTTTAGATAAAATGTATCATTGTCTTGGAATATATCTGTTGGAGGATATTTATGAAATTCTTGAATAAATACAACTATATCTCTTTTGTATTGTTGTTTTTAGTTATCGTTGCTCAGTTTGTTCCTTTTACAAACTCTGCAAAACTTTACTCTGAAGTAGAAGATATGGGAAAAACATGGGCTGAGCTTCCTGTTGGAATTACAGGAAAAGATAAAAGTTCATGGCCGCCAGAGATTAAATACGGTGAATTTAAAGATTGGGAAAAATCTGTACAGGAAAAATATCCATTGTACGGCGAAAAAACAATTTCCCTCTTTACTTACGTTTGGGATCCTGCTGGCGCTCTTTACGGTCCAAAAGTAAACGCTTTTATTTTTGCTCAGGTTGCTTTTATTGCCTTCCTTTTGGCTACTTTCCTTATCAAAAACTTTATGGCTAAGGCTGTGTTTGCATTTATTCTTGGAATTGCCCACATCTGGGCTTTTGTTCAGATGTTTGTTTTGAAAGGAACTGGAGATCTTTCTCCTTATATGGTTGTTCCTGTATTTATGGCAGTAATTGCTGTTCTCGCAATTGCCGCTGGTGTTTACTTTATCCCTGAATACTTTAGAGAAAAGAAACACAACGAAGAGATCAGAAAATCACTCTAGTTTGTTATTTACGGCCCGGCTGTTTGTCCGGGTCTTTTTTTTCTTTGTGAAAAAATATTTTGTGCTAGAATTATAAAATGAATAAAAAAAATTCTTGGTTTGCAGCTTTTGTTGTTTTTCTTTTTTTTGTTTGCCAAACTGGAATTTTTGCACAAAAAAGCGGATATAAAATCGTTCAGGTTGAATTGCCCTGGGGAAAAACGGTTTTATATTCGACATTTTACTGTTTTAATGATTTGGAAACAGGAAGAAATCTTGCCGAAGAGCTCTACGGCGTTAAAAATCTTGATAAAATCTTAAAAGCCGGACGATTTAGAAAGTTGATGGCAATTCCTGTCGGTTCGGAACTTAGCGCATATAATTTTGCGATTATGACTTACAATAAGGAATTTTGGTTTTTTGAAAGCCGTGATGACGGCTGGCTGTGGGGAACTGGACGTTATTAGTTTTTTTCTATTTTTTTTGACACTTTTATAAGATTTGTCATTTTGATATACTTGATTGCAGTTTTACAAAAGTGGAGATAGAAAAATGGCAGATTTAATTCCTCAGAAAACAGAAAGCAGGCAGTATTTTAACGATGATTTGTCTTTTAACTGGGAAACAATGGTGTTTTTTAGCCAGTGCAATATAAATAAAAATTTAAGCCTTAACGAACTTTTAAAACTTACTTCAGATATTGCAGTTGAAGATTTTGCAAGACGCGGAATGAGCCGCGAAACTCTGGCAAAAAACGGAATTGCCATTCTTGTTTCGAGAGATTCATTTAGGATTCATAAATTTCCGAAAGAAAACCAGCGGATTGTTGTGCGCACTTGGGAAGAAAAAAGCGAAGCTTTGCAGTTTGTGCGCGCTGTTGAGATTGAAACTCTGGACGGTGAAAAGCTTGTTAGCGGAATAACAGCATGGCTTTTGGTTGACTTGAATAATCGCCGTATTTTGCCTATTAAAAAGTTTGATGAAATGGGATTGCGTACGCCGACCCTGAGAAAAACGGAGCACGACTGTCTTCCTTATGGAAAAATCCAGATTCCTGAAGACGCGGTGCTTTTGGACGAACGTTTTATAAGATATACGGATTTGGATGCAAACGGACACACAAACAATTCGAGGTATGCGGCTTTTGCGGTTGATGCTTTGCCTGCTGAATTTCAGGGAATTGAATTTAAAGATGTCAGAATAAACTTTGCTAAAGAGGCAATGCTTGGACAAAAAGTGCAGGTTTTTGGAAAAATTGACAGGGAAGCAAAGAAAATTATTCTGGTTGGAAAAACCGAAAGCGGTACTTCTTTTGAAGCCGAGCTTTTGTGGTAGTTTTTTGATTTACCTGTCTGTAAAAACGGATGGACAAGGGGCTGGAGTACCGCCGAAGGCGTTCCAAAAAGGTTTTTCTTTTTGGAATGGAGCGCTGCGACGCGGAAGTACGGAAGACCCGGTGGGGCTTGGATAAGCCCCATGGCCCCAAAAAAATTACTGATTCTAATTTTAAGGTGAATTTAGCATCCATGGAGCTTTTTCTTTTATGGATTCCATGTCTATGTTTTTTACGAGATTTAAAACTGTGTTTACCAAATTCATAATTTTGTCTAGCGCTTTGTAGATATAAATAAAATAGTAAACCTGAGTGCCTTTTTTGTGGCTGATTATCATGCCTGCGTCTTTTAAAATTTTAAGATGGTGCGAAATTGCCGGGCGTGAAAGGTTGATTTTTGCAGTTATATCTTGAACGTCCATGCCGTCTGTGCCGGATTCTGCGAGTATAAGGAGAATTTTTTGGCGTACAGGGTCGCTTAACGTTGTCAGGTAAGGAGTGCAGACTTCAAACTGGTCGCGGATAATGCTGATTTTTTGTTTAAATTCTGTTTCGTCGGTTTTCACCAAAATGTGTGCCTCTATTGGTTTATTTGTTTAATCGGTTAAGTTTATAAACGCTTTGACGAATTGTCAAGTTTTTGAGTTTCCTTTTGATTGTAAAAAAGTGTTTTATGATTAGTTTTTATAAAGAGAGTCAAAAAAGTGGAAAGAAAACGAAAAAAAAAGAAAAAAAAGGAAAATTGTGATTTTTTTTGGAACGCTGTTATTATAAAGTTTAGTTAATGTTGAAAAATTTTAAAGTTGATTTAGAGTTTATATTGAAGAGTTTCGTGGGCTTATTGAAGTTTTTATTGAAAAAATAATTTTTTTTTATTCAATGTTAAAAATAGTAAAAAAAAATATATTTTATTGACGTTTGAAATTAAAGAGATTATATTTTGTTTATGCGTTTAATTTCTTAAACTTATAAACAAAACTTAGCATATTGGCATAATTAAAAGCTGTGCTGAATTTATTGTGTATTTAACAGAAGGAGGATTTATTTAATGAATCGTTTATTTAAGCATCCATGGCTTATTATTGTAACAACTTTTCTTGTTACAGGTCTGCTTGCATTCCAGCTTAAAGATATTAAGATGGATAACTCGACCAGATTGTATTTTCCTCAAAAGCATGAATCTTATCAGCGTTTGATTGATTCGGAGGATCGGTTTGGAAGCACTGTTGTAATCGGAGTTTCTCTTGAAACAGATAAGGGAACAATTATTACTCCGGAGAATTTGCAGATTATTGACCATATTTCTACGGATGTGGAAAACCTTCCTTGGGTTGATAGAATTGATTCTCTTACAAAAATTGACTTTATTGAGGATGTTGACGGTGCCCTTACTGCTGGAAACATTATCAGTGCAGAGCGCGATGAAAACGGATACCTTCCTCTTTTGACTCAGGCTCAGGTAAATGATCTTAAACAAAATCTTACTGACTGGGACGAAATGTATACACGTTCGATTATTTCGGACGACAACAAAGCGGCTCAAATGCAGATTACGCTTGTTACAAACAATCACCCTGGCGAAATCGCATATTTGAGTTCTTTGTCTGCTTCTCAGGTTGATGCCCTTGCAAATGCCGGAATCAAGACTTTTGAGGAGTTTAAAAAGGCTCAGAAGACCGGAAAGCTTTCCTCTATTGAAGGTTTGTCTGAACAAGAGCTTGCTTCCCTTGCCGAAACTATAAATGAGGCTGCAAAAACTCAAATATCTGAATCTGACCTTGAGGCCGAAACTCTCGCTAAAGTAAAAGAGATTGCCCTTAAATATACAAAAGGCACAAATCTTAAAGTTATTTTCTTTGGCGATCCTGTTGTTTCTGAAAACTTTATGGATTACATGACTTCGGATTTGACGAACTTGATTCCGCTTGTTTCAATCGTTGTTCTTTTGACTTTGTTTGCAAGCCTTAAAACTTTGGACGGAACTCTTTTGCCGCTTGTTACTGTTTTGCTTGCGACTGCCTGTACTTGTGGTCTTATGGCTGTTTTTGGATTTACATTCACGATTGTTTCAAGTGTAATTCCTGTTGCTTTGATTGCCTGCGGTTCCGCGTACGGAATTCACGTCATGACGCATTATTATATCGCTCTTGACGAAGCAAAAGCTAACGGCGTTGAAATTACAAAAGAAAGTCACAAAGATATTATTTTGAAAGGTGTTGCTAGTTGCAGCACTGCGGTTTTTCTTGCTGCAATTACAACTGTAATCGGATTTATTTCTTTGATTTTGAGTCCTATGGGGCCGCTTCACAGTTTCTCAATCTTTACCGCAGTTGGAATCGCGCTTTCATGGATTTTTGCGGAAACATTTATTCCAGCAGTTTTGATGATAAAGCCTGTAAAAAGAATTGGCCAGAAATCAAAATTGATAATGAAACTTTCAAAAAAAGCAAAAAAGCACATTATTAAGCGCGGAAATGAACGCAAAGACACTTTATATAACATCTTCCTTTTCTTCTGCGGTTCGCGCCCAAGAATGTTTGTGTTTATGATTTTCCTTGTTGTGGTTTCTGTTTTTGGTGTGCGCAAGGTAAAAATCGAGTCTTCAATGATTAACTATTTCCCGCCGGATTCTCAGTTGCGTCAGGATATTGATTATGTTGACGAAAGATTTGCTGGAACAAACTTGATTTTTATGCTGGTTGACGGTCCGAAAGTTACTGATGAAAACGGAAACTTCCTTGATGAGAACGGAATCCCGGTTATGAACAAAGATGGAAAATTCCTCGATGTGAACGGGAATATCATCAAAAAATCTGATGGACGTCATTTTGCGCTTGTTGAAGGTTCTATGAAAGATCCTGATATTCTTGAGGCGGTTGACGGTCTTCAGGAAAACATTCAGAGCAAATTTCCATATATCGGAAAAATAGTTTCGTTCCCGACCTTAATCAAGCGAATGAACCAGGTTCTTCACGCTCCAAGCGCGGAGGCTGTCGCTGTTTCTTCTGGCTCTTCAAGCGGAGAGGCCGGCTCAGACGATTTCAATTCTGACTTTGACTTTGATTCCGGCTCGGATTTCGATTTTGATTCAGGTTCAGATTTTGGATTTGATACGAATTCCGATTTCGGCGGATTTGACGCTGCTGATTCTTCTGATGAAGATGAAATGCTTCCAGACTATGTTGACCCGAACGTTGAATATGTAAAAAAACTCAACAGCACTCTTACAGTTGATGAAGGATTTAAGCTTTTGACTTCTGCTTATGCAGAGGCGGGCGGAAAAAACGCTTCTCTTGACGATGTTGTAAAAGTTCTTGAGAAAAAATTGAATTACAAAGGAACGGATTATTACGAAATTCCTTTTGATGAGGCAAAATACGGCTACAAGCAGCATGCGGCTCTAAAAAACATTGTTGGAAACTTCCTTTCGATGCTTTCTGACAAGGAAACTTTGGGACGCTGGGCAAATGATCCTCAGAACGAAAATGTCTTGAACCCGAACAGATTGCGTGTTCAGCTTGTCTCTCGTTCTAATTCAAGCAGCGACATTGAAAAAGTAATCCGCGAATGTAATTCTTATGCAAAAAACCACTTCCCGGAAGGCTACACAATTTCGTTTACTGGAAAGGGGGAACTTGAAACTGTAATGACAGAAATGGTTTTCTCAAGCCAGATTCAGAGCTTGATAATCTCGCTTTTGAGCGTTTTCGTTGTGATTGCAATCTCGTTCCGTTCGGTTTTGGCAGGGCTTTTGGGAGCCGTTCCTCTTTCTCTTACAATTTTGCTCAACTACTGGACGATGGGAACTTTGGGAATTAGCCTTGACCTTGTTACTTCAATTATTGCTTCTGTTGCGGTCGGAATTGGAATTGACTACACGATTCACTTCCTTGAAACTTACAGAATGGAACGCGCAAAGACAACTGATGTTCATGCCGCTGCAAGACGCACATTTAAATCGAGCGGAAGCGGAATTTTGACGAATGCACTTGCCGTTGGTCTTGGATTCTTGGTTTTGTGCCTTTCAAGATTTATGGTTTTGCGCTATATTGGAATTTTGGTTGCAATCGTAATGTTTACAAGCTCAATGCTTGCAATGACAATTCTTCCGGGATTCTTGACAAACTTTGATCCGAAATTCTCTCGCCCAAAAGTGGAGCCGACAGAGGATTTGGGTGCTGCCGAAGATTTGATTGAAGAATCTGAAGAAAAAAAATAAAAACTAATCTGCAAGAATGCAGTAAATGGGAGTGTAAGATAAAAACAGACGAAAATGGCGTCTGTTTTTATCTTTACAAGTTTGCGTTGCAAACTTTTTTATAATCTGTTGTTTCTCACTTCGTTGCGAAACAACTTAAAAAGTCAATTCTAAAACTGAAGTTTTAATCTTGACTTTTTATGGGAGTAATCTATGAAAAAGAGTTTAAAAAAATCAATTTTGGCTTTGGCTGTTGCTATGGTTTCGGCAGTGGTTTTTGCTCAGGACGCGCGTTCAATAGTCGATGCGGCATTGAACATTAAAAAACCTGCATATAACCATTCTATTATCGAAATGGATCTTATCAACAAAGCCGGCAATATTGAAGAGCATCGTATTATTGATGAGCTTGGGCGCCACAACGAAAAAACAGACACTTCTGACGTTGTAATGAATTTTAAGGTCAGCAACAACAAGTCAAATCAGGGAATTAAATTCTTGCAGATGGAAAACAAAGGCAAGGACGATGACAAGTGGATTTATATGCCTTCGCTCAAAACTACTCGCCGTGTAAATTCTTCTGAAGGAAGCAAATCTTTTACAGGAACTGACGCAAGCTACGACGATATGTCTACACGCGATCTTGACGATGATACTCATGAACTTTTGGCAGAAGAAAACAAAAACGGTTATGACTGCTGGAAAATTAAATCAACTCCAACAGCGGCAACTGTTGCAAAAGCTCAGTATCAGTATCGCATTCAGTGGATTGACAAAAAAACAAACGTTCCTGTTTATGCAGAAATGTATGACAAAAAAGACGGAAGCCTTTTGAAGGTTTTGACGGTTGATTCTATTGAAAATATTCAGGGATATACGATTACTACTTCGACAACCCTCAAGAACGTAAAATCTGGACATTCGACAAGAATTGCAGCCCAGAAAAATCCAAAGAGTCCGAACGGCTACAATATCATTCTTGACAAACCGATTCCAGACAATGTATTTACACAGAACTATTTGAATACAGCGAAATAATTGACTTAACTCCGTTGCAGCGGTTTCTTTGGTCCTGTTGTGGCGGAGTTTTTTTTATTTATAGGAATAGTTTATGAAAAAAATAAAATTTATCGGGCTTTTTACAGCCGCACTTTTTGCAGCAAGTTTTGTTTTTGCTGACGATTTTGATTTTGGCGATGATTTTGGAGGCGACTTTGGCGGAGATTTTGGCGATTCTTCCGCTTCTTTTGCCGGCGGCGCCCTCGAAGTAAACGGAGAAGCGCAGATTGATTTTCGCGCTTATTTTGATGATGAAGATGAATATGGACTTCCTGTTGGCGAGTGGAAAACCGACACAAATCCAAAAGGCAAAATCAATTTAAAATACTCAAATTCGGCAGTTTCTGCGGAAGCAAAATTCGCATTCAGCAAGGACGTTCTTGAAAATTACAGGGAAGATGTAATTGACGAGCTTACGCTTGAATCTTATCTTGGAAATTTTGTTGTTCAGGCAGGAAAAATGAAGGTTGTCTGGGGAAAAGGCGACAAACTGCATGCTGTAGACAATTTTAACGCGAACGACTACACGGATTTTATAATTCCTGACTACATTGACAGAAGAATTGCAGAACCGATGATTCGTGTGCTTTATAATGTTCCAAAAGACGTCGGCCCTTTCTCTTCGAGCAGATTTGAACTGGTTTGGACTCCAACAATGACGGCCGACCGCTATGCTTCGGGCGGAAGATGGGTGCCGGCGCAGGTTGCAAGCTTGAAAAGTAAGCTGACTGGTTTTGCAGAAACTTATATTAAAAATGTCGCTGCAACATCTCAGCTTGCCGCTGTAAAAATGCTCAGCAATTCCTCTTCTCTTGCGGACAATCTTTATCCTGACACAAACCAGCTCAAATATATGCAGGCTGGCGCGCGGTTCACGACCACAACCGGCTCTCTTGACTGGGGCTTGAGCTACTACGTTGGAAGAAACAAGCGCGCTTCTTTTGACTACAGCAAAATTGGAAGTTTCGTTTCGACTTATCTTGAAACAGGCGACGCAGACGATGACGACAAATTTATCGACTACGACTTTTTGCAGGTTTTCGGTCTTGAGGCTGCAAAAACTTTCGGAGCGTACAATTTCCGCGCAGAGGCGGCTTACAATCTCACAAAAGACACTGCCGGAGACGACCCGACGATTCAGAACAACTCGATTGCGTGGGTTGCAGGTTTTGACCGCGACCTGCCAATCAGCGAGCTTAACGTGAATATTCAGGGGCAGGGCAGGCACATTCTTCATCACGATAAAATCGATGACAACGAGTATGACACAGAAAACGGAACATTCACAAACGACATTAAAATCGTCCTGAATATTTCTGACAGCTGGAAT
Source organism: Treponema sp. UBA785 (assembly GCF_002297065.1). NCBI lineage: Bacteria > Pseudomonadati > Spirochaetota > Spirochaetia > Treponematales > Treponemataceae > Treponema > Treponema sp. UBA785. Next base: position 25,214 of record NZ_DBJD01000074.1, read on the forward strand.
CATGGAAAAGTAAAGCCTGAGGTGAGCGCAGTTTACGGTTTTCAGCATTATGACTTGATTGTAATGCCGAAAATCACTTGGTATGTTTCTGACGGACTTGAGTTCTGTGCAAAAGGAATGTATATGGCAAGCTACAAGAGCGACAAGACCGAATTTGAAGGCTGGCACAACAACGGCTTTGTTCAGTTGGGAGCAAAATACACGTTCTAATTTTTCGGGCAAGGGAGATAGTAGTGGCAGCGGAGCTGGTGCGCAGCACCGAAGGCGCGCAAGACGCCGTAGCCACGAATAGCCCGGTTTTTTGCGCAGCAAAAAATGACCCAAAATTAAAATTTAAAAATAAAAAATCCCCGAAGCTAAATGGCTTTTGGGGATTTTTTTACGCAGTTGTTTTGAAATTAGTCCTTTGCGCGTTCTACGAATGAACCGTCGCGTGTATCGATTACAATGCGGTCGTCTGTGTTGCAGAACAGAGGAACTTTTACTTCCATTCCTGTGTCGAGAGTTGCAGGTTTTGTTGATTTTCCAGAAGTGTCGCCTTTTACGCCTGGCTCGCAGTATGTGATTGTGCGTGTTACGTTTACTGGGAGAACAACGCCAACTGGTTTGTCGTTGTAGTAAGTAACAGAAACTTCGTAGTCGTCATCTGGAGAGATGTAGCCGGCATTGTCGCCAAGATAATCTTTGTCCAGCATGATGTCATCGTAAGTTTCCTGATCCATAAAGTGATATTCGTTGCCATCGATGTAAGAAAGTTTTACAGTTTTTTTAACAAGATCAACTTCCTCAAATTTTTCACCGGCATCAAGACCAAGCTGCATTGTTGAGCCTGTTACGATATTCTGAACGCGGAGGTTTGTAACCATGCCCTGGCGTCCGCCTTTCTGTCCGAGAAGTTTCTGAACAATAAGAGGGCTGCCTTCATACATAAAAGCTGTTCCGACTCTGATTTCGTTTGTCATTAACATAATATGTTACCTCAAAAAAATAAACGTTTATTCTATAATATTAGTGCTTATTGGACTTTTTTTCAACTACTGCAAGGTTTCAAGAAAGTTGAGCAGGTTTTTGGCAAAGTTGCCGTTTTGAAAAAGATTTTCAGAAAAATTTTCAAAAAAAGCCGTTAACTCGCCTTGTGCTGCTTTTTGAAAAAAATCGTAAAGCGCATTTTCGTTCAATTTTGCATCTGGAGTGTTGTATTCATTCCAAAGAGTTGAAAGTTCGGTTTTTAAGTTTTTTCCGCAAACAAAGGGCAGCATTTTTTCTAAAAGGGCATTAACCTTTACAAGCTGGTAATTTTCGTCTTGAACGTATGCGTGCCAAAAAAAAGGTTTGCCGGAAAGACATGCCCTTGCAAGGCTTTCTTCGCCGCGGACAAAGTTAAAGTCGCTTGTGCAGAGAATTTTGTCCCATTCTTCCTGCGTTAAAAAAGGCAGTTGAACGAAATTCACCTTTTTTTCAGTCTGTTCCCAGGCTTTTTTTGCAAAAGGCAGGCTTTTTCCTGCGGCCGCAAGAACTTTTACGTTAAAGTCCGGATTTTTTTGTCTTTGTGTTTCCTGAATGCGGTTTAGAGAGTTAAAAATTTGAACAAACTCGCGTTCGTAAGAAAAAATTGTAACACAAAACTCATTTTTGTTTTTTGGAAGATTTTTCGATTCTTTTAAGGTTTTTAAAAACTGGCTGTCGATTAAAAGTCCTGCCGTTTTTTTTGTAAATCCCGGCATAAAAAACATTTTTTTTACATTTGGGCTTCTCGTATAGCACTTTAAAAGATGAAAGTCGTCGGCGTATTCTTCTGCTGTTAAGTATTCGATATTAAAAATATGGAAAATTTCTTTTACATTCTTGTCAAAAAGAATTTTTTCAAGCCAGTCTGGCCGTCCGCACTGAAAACATTCGAGAATAATTGGAAAAGGGTTTGAGCTGAATGTAAAATCTTCGCTTTGGTTCCAGTCTAAAATTTGCCATCTTGTGTTTTTGTAGTCGAAAAATTGAGATTTTTTGCCGGGCTCAATTTTTTTTGCCATTGAAGCAAAACTTTCCAATTCTGAACAGACGAGTGTAAGATTTAGAGAAGAATCGAGGTCGCTCAAGGCTTTTGCAAGCCTGTAGACAACTCCAATATCACCATAATTGTCTACAACCTTGCACAAAATCATTATATTTTTGTTTTGCATTTAAAATTTTATTCCAAAAGACAGGTTTGGAACTATTCGAATTTTTGAGCCTGTCCAAACCTGGCCTGTTGTTTTTAAGCGGTATGAATCGTCAAAGGCTGCATCGTTAAAGTCAGAAATGTGCATATCGAAATTAGCCGCCATAAACAATTGTGTCTTGTGGCGAGGTTTAAACGAAAGAGAAAATCTTACGGTAGGCACAACGTTGAATCGGTCATCTTTTTCTTCGATGTCGTCGGAATAAGCATAAAAAAGATTTGCAAAAATTTCTGTATCGAGAAGAATTTTGCTTACTAAAATGCTTTGATGTCCAATTCCCGGACTTGCCTCGAATGAGCGTCCTATTTTTGCGGCATTGTGTCCTAAAAGAAGCGAACCATATAATTTTGTTGAACCGGCATGGATTCCTGCGTTGAATGAACCGCTTGTTGAGGCAGAAAATTCCCCCATAAGCCTGAATTTTGAAACACTTTTTAGATTTCCCTTTTTACGGATTATATTTGCTTGCGGATTGCCGATTTTTTCAAAATCAATTTTTGTAAAGGCTGGGGTTAGAGTTTCTGAATTGCAGCTGTAAATTTTTGAGTTGTATGGATATAAAATTGTTTCTTCGGATTCTTCAATAAAAACTCCGGCTGCAGAATAATGCTGAACAGAAACTTTTAGCATTGTAGGAATTATGCTTTCCTTGCTTACCGCAATTTCGTAATTTCGATTTACTGGAAGTCCGAGTGCAACCTGCCCTTGAAGAAGAGAATTTGCCGCTAAGGGAAGCTCTACCTTTGAAAAATTAACTTTTCCGTCCAGAATAGTTGCTACAACCTTTCCGTCGCTATCAAAAACTGCATAGTCGCCGGCGCCTTTTAAGAGAAGAATGTCTGTTCCGACAGATGAATAAACATTTTCCTCATCTGTCGACATAATCCACGAAAGGTAAGTCTCCATTGCGTGCATATCGGCAAAGCAGTTGATTAAGTAATTTATATCAACATCAAAATTTTTATAGCACCATCGGGTTGCCGCCGCAAAAATTGCGCCTTGCTTTTCTGTCCTTGAATCAGATTTTTCTTCGACTTCATTTTCGGTTTTTGTTTCGTCTTTTTTTGGAAAAATTCTCCAGAATGCAGAAATTGCGCGGTCGTGAAGAGCCGTAATTCCATTGTAAAAAGTATAAACATTTTTGTTCAGCCTTGATAGAATTGAACTGCACTGAATCGGCAAAAACGGACCTGTCGTAAACGGACAGTAGTCGCGCAGCATAAATTTATTAAAGTATTTATTCATTGCTGGAATATATTCATCTTCGTATTTTTTGGGATCGGTATTCCAATTGTTTATTAAAACTTTTGTCTGACCGTATTTTTTGTATTTCCAGCTTTTGTAATTTGGCGGAACTGACGGAACAATATCTTCGGCATTTACAATGTTCCAGATAAAATCGTATTTTTTGTTATAAACGCTGTCATTTGTAGTAACATTTGGAGAAGCAAAAGTGTAGGTGTAGATGTAGTTTGTGTCAAAAAGCTCAGCGTCGCACAGTTGGGCGGAAAGAAGATTTGCAATTGCCGCTCCACGGGAGTGTCCTGTTATTAAAAGGCAGCTATCGTCTATGTCGATTTTATTTCTCAAAAGAAAGGCAATCAGCGCGTTTTCGACGAGTTTTGTGGTTTTCAAAAAACCTTCATGATATTCAGTTTCATTGCCAGTTTTGTCGGAAATGTTTACATTTGAAATCCATTCGTTTGCGTTGAGGGGAGTTCCGCGGATTACAATTATAATCAGATTTTTTTTTGAATTTGAACCGGTGATTTGTTTTGTCGCAAAACTAAAAGCCGCCTGGTCATTTCCCCAGACAGGATTGTCGTAATTGATAGAATAATGAAATTCAATCTGTTTTTCTGAAATTCCGAGGGCTTTGTAGCATTGAAGAATTAAATTTGAACTTTGCCCGATGTCGCTGTCTTCGTAAGAAACGGCGGAAAAAATTCCTGCAATACGCGCAATGTTATGGTTATAAAGGGTAGCAGGTTTTTCGCCGAACCATTTTTCATTCCAGTCTGCCGAAATCATTATTGGACTTTCTTCGATTGTAACAAGACTTTTTACTGGAAAAGAAATTCTTTCTGCTTGAGAAAGCGCCGCCATTGTAAAAATGGCGGCTGTGCTGAGAGTTCTTTTTATTAAATTCATTTTTTCTTTTTCCTTAAAATTTAAAGCGGTGTTCCATTGGGTTCTGAATCGGTGTCAATTCCATCGAGAACCAGTTTGATTTTTTCAAAATCGCCGTTGCGGAAAACAGTAACGGTTACTGTGTCATTCGGTTTTTTTGATTCAAGCGCGCTCGTATAATCTGCGTAAGTGCGAATGTTTATTCCGTCGATTCCGGTGATTATGTCGCCGCCAAGATAAATTGTAGATGAATTAAAGCGGCTTCCGTATTGAACAGGCTTTGTTCCGCCCAAAATTCCTGCTTTCTCTGCGCTGCTGCCTTCTTTTACCTGGCTTACGAGAATTCCGTAATTGATTTTTAAGCCTGCATATTGCGCAATGCTTGAAGTCATCTGAACCGGAGAGATTTGAATTGTTCCGCGCCGGACTTTTCCATATTTCAAAAGATCGTTTACAACGCGCTGCGCCGTGCTTACAGGAACTGCAAAGCCAATTCCGGCAGATGAGCCTGAATTTGAAATTATCATTGTGTTTATGCCGACCATTCTTCCTCTTGTGTCTAAAAGCGGTCCCCCGGAATTTCCTGGATTGATTGCTGCATCGGTCTGAATCATATTTCTGATAATTACATTCGCGCTTTCCTGAATAGGTCTTCCCAGTCCGGAAATTATTCCTGTTGTCATTGTTCGTTCAAGGGCAAACGGGTTGCCGATTGCAATAACTTTCTGTCCAACTTTTAATTCGCTTGAATCTCCAAAATCGATTGTCTTAAGCTTTATGTTTTCCGGCGGATCAAATTTTAAAACTGCAATGTCGCTTTCAATATCTTTTCCAATGACAGTTCCTGGATAACTAGTTCCGTCTGCGAGCGATATATTGATTTTGTTTGCCTTGCTGATTACATGCACGTTCGTAACTACATATCCGCGTTTGTCGATTATTGAGCCTGAGCCTGAGCCTCCGTCCTGAACGACAGGCTCTAAAAACCAGTTGATTCCCATAACCTGCGTTGTAATGTTTACGACGGCTTCATTGCATTTTTCGTAAACAAAAATATTCTGTTCTTCGTCCTGCGTGTATTGAGAAACTGTAGAAGCGGCCGGCGTTGCAATATTTTTTTGAGGCAAAACTTCTTCTACAAATTCTGCTTTTTCGGAATTCTGCTGACTTTGAACGTTCTCGGTTTGTGTCTGGCCTGTTTTTTCAGAATTTTCAGACTTTAAGTTTTTTTGAATTGCAAAAACTGCCGCGCTGGCAAAAACAGCGCCTGCAAGAATTCCTGTTAATGTGTTTTTTATCATCTGCTGTTTTGAATATAATTTCATCTTTCGCCTCCAGTTTTTATAAAAGTATGGAAATTCCGGCTTCTGTTTTAAAATAAGCTTGATTCTCAAAAATTTGCGCGTTTGAGAGCAAATTTAAATTTAGAGAATTTAATGCAATCTTGAAGTCGAATCCAATATCAACCGCCCTTAAAAATTCGATTGAATTTGAGCTTCTGCCGTCGTTTTCGAGGGCAGTTGTTCCAAAAGAAGAATTCATCGCGCTGTAAATTGCGAACGAAACTGTCCGGCCTTTTAATTGAAAGCAGACTCCGTTTCTTAATACTTTATCGTAATTGTTGTTTTTTGTGTTGAATGTAGAAGCTGCAAAAGTGAATTCTGATGAAATTCCTGCATAAAAGTTACTGAAGTCTAGTCCAAAAACAAGTCCGCCGCCAAGACCGCATCCGTTGTCCGCTCCGTAAGGCTCGAACGGTTTGTTTTTTGCTCCTCCAGCCCTTGCTAAAAATCCAAAATTCATATCAAAAGCAGTCTGTTTTTTTGAAGCAGTAAATTTCAAGGCTGAATTTATAAAAGGCGAAGCGCCTTCATGTCCTGCGTTTAACCCGGCTTTTGCTGAAAGTTCGACATTTTTTGAAAAAGAATAGGCAAAAAAAGTTGACAGCGGCGCGCAATAAAAATTTTTATTTTCAAAGGCGCAAATTACGCCGGCGTTTACACCGACACAGAATGTTTTTTCAGGAAAATTAAAGGCTGCCGGAAGAATTCCAATTCCAGAACCGCTTGCCGTAATTGAGGCTGAAGGAATTTTTATCGAGCTGTCTGCCGTAAAATCAACCGAAAATTTTTGTTCACCGGCTTCGAGTATTGCAGTGTAAGTTCCGTCTTGAATTTTTGTTCCGTTCTGTGCGCTTCCGTCCCAAATTACATTTTGACTCCAGGTTGTAAAACTAGGCAAGTTTCGGCTTATGACAGAATTTCCAAAAGAATCCTTTATTGTTAAAGTTCCGTTTCCGAACGCAGTAACTTCAAAATTGAATTTTATCTGGCCTGCAGAACCTTTTAACGCCGGATTAAATTGTTCCTTGTTTGCCCTAAAATTCGAAACCGAAAATTGTGCTTCCTGAAGGCGTATTGTGACTATTTGATATGAATTTCTTGGAACGTAGATAGATGAAGATTCGCTCTTATAGCCGAATTTTTTTGCAGAAACCGTGTGGCTTCCTTCTTCCAGCTGAACAATGCTGCCGCTGATTTTTGAGTTGTCAACATAAATTAAGGTTTCTGGTTGAACTGCAATAAAATTTACTGTTCCTTCATATTTTTCAAGTTCTACATAAAAAACGCGTTCTTCGCCCTGCGGAACATTTATTCTGTAGAATTTTGGTTTATAGCCTGTTTTTTTTACGCGCAGATTATAGCGGCCAGCCGGAAGGTTGTTTACCGTTAAATTTGTGTGTCCTTCAAAATTACCGTTCAAAAAGACTTCTGCGTTCGGGACGTTTGATTTAACCGTGATTTTTGTTTTTTCTTTCTCGATTGCAGATTTTCTGTCGGATTTTAATAATTCCGGATAAGTTGAATACGCCTCGTCAAATTCAAATTTTTGCTGGACGGATTTGTCCTCGACAAAAATTCCAGAAGAAGATTCATTTTCGTTAGAAAATAAAACGCCTGCCGAAATTATAAAAATTGCTAAAATAGCAGTAAATCTTTGCAATGACATAAATTAACTAAACCCTTATTATAATTTACCCGATTATTCATAGGTCGGCAACAGACCATGTTCAAGAAAACTAAAGTAACTGTTTTTTGTTATAATTATGTGGTCGAGCAGGGGAAGCCCTAAAATTTCAGAGCCTAAGCACAGTCTTTTTGTCGTTTCTATGTCATCGTCAGAAGGCTCTGCGTGTCCGCCCGGATGATTGTGAGTCAAAATAATTCCAGAAGCGTTTTCTTTGACAGCTTCTCCGAAAATTTCAGACGGCTTTAAAACAGCCATGTTTTTTCCGCCAATGCACAGGACTCTGATCGTAAGGATTTCTTTTGCGCCGTTCACAGTTACCATTACAAAATGCTCCGCTTTTTGCATTGCATAGTGCTTTATGAACGGAATTACGTCCTGCGGCTGATTGACAACTGCCTGCGGATTTCTGTTGCGGCGTTTTCCAAATTCCAATGCCGCCAGAATTGCCAGAGCTTTGCTTGTGCCGACTCCTTCGATTGATTGCAGTTTTTCAAGCCAGTTTTCCGGATTGTGAGAGCAGATGACTTTTAAAATTTCTTCCGACATATACTCGATGGGCATTTTTTTTGTTCCTGACCCCAAGATAAGCATTATTAGCTCTTTGTCGTTTGGATAGGAAAGTCCATTTTTTAATGTCAGCCGTCTTAAATCAATTGGTTCCTTTAAATTGTTCATACTATATATATTGACCTGAAAATCAATATTTACCGATTTTTGGTGAATTTTTTTAATAGATTTTATTTGAAAAAGATGAAAACGTTTGCGAATTTTTCAATTATCTTCTTGTAATTTCTACGTTTTTCTATTATGATTTGGCTTCACGGTGCAGAGGGCACTTTTATTTTAACTGCGATTTTTAGGCCTTTTAGTGTATTTTAGAGGCTTTTTTGTCGCCTTTGGGATACATTTTATGAAAGACTCAATTTTTGATGCCGAAAAAACGGCAGATTATGGTGTCAGCTCAGCTGACAAAGCTCAGAAACTTCCAGAAAACTTGGAAATTTCAGAAAACAAAAATGACGAAGAACAGTCGGAAGAAATTTCTTTTGAAGACTTAGGACTTGATCAAAGAATTCTGGAAGCAATCGAAAAAAAAGGTTTTAAAACTCCTTCGCCGATTCAAGTTCTGGCAATTCCACGCCTTTTGAACGGCGACACAAACCTTATAGCAAAAGCAAGAACTGGAACTGGAAAAACCGCGGCTTTCGGGCTGCCGATTGTTCAGAATATTCACGAAGAAAGCGACCACGTGCGCGCTCTTGTGCTAGAACCGACCCGCGAGCTTGCAATTCAGACTTGTTCAGAAATGCAGAGCTTTACTTCTGGAAAATTTCCGCGCGTTACCGTTTTGTACGGCGGCGCTTCATATTCAACTCAGATTAGAGATTTAAAGCGCGGAACTGAAATTGTCGTTGGAACTCCAGGCAGAATTAAAGACCATCTTGAGCGCGGAACTTTAAAGCTCGACAAAATCGATTATTTTATTCTCGACGAAGGCGACGAAATGCTCGACATGGGTTTTGTCGATGACATTAAGTCGATTTTTGCGCAGGCAAACCCGGACAGCCGGATTTTGCTTTTTAGCGCAACTATGCCAAAACCGATTCTTCAGATTGCAGAAGAATTTATGGGCGAATACGACATTGTTCAGGAAGAAGGTTTTGTAGAAGAGCCTCTTTTGATTGACCAGAAATATTGGGTTGTAAGCGAACGCGACAAGATTGAAGCTCTTGTCCGCCTTATCGACATTTCGCCTGATTTTTATGGACTTGTTTTTACAATGACAAAAAACGATGCCGACATGGTGAGCCGGATGCTCGACGAAAGAGGTTACGAAGCGGCCGCTTTGCACGGCGATGTGCCTCAGGGACAGCGTGAAAAAATTCTTGCAAGATTTAGAAATAAAAAAACTCGTATTTTGGTTGCAACCGATGTAGCTGCCAGAGGAATCGATATTTCTGGCTTGAGCCACGTTGTAAACTATTCTCTTCCGTTTGACGCTGCAACTTATGTTCATAGAATCGGACGAACTGGCCGTGCTGGAACTTCTGGAATTGCAGTTACTTTTGTTCGCCCGGAAGAAAGACGCAAGCTTGAATTTCTAAGAAAGCGAATTCGCGCTGCGGCAAAAGGCGAAATGAAAGAAGAGCAGGTTCCTTCAATCGAAAATGTTCTCGAAGTAAAAAGAAGCCGAATTCTTGAAGAACTGAAAGAAAAAATCGGTTTAAAGGCAAAAAAAGAATTTGCGCCGGAACAGAAAGAAAAGCAGTTTGAAAACGACGAGATTGTTGCTTTTCCAGCAGGCGTTGAATCCGAAAAATCATCAGAAGGCGAAGAGCCTTCCTCTCAAAACGGCCAGATTTCTAATGAAAATAGCGAGCTGGACGAAACAAGAGAAGAATTTGTTCCTCAGCTTAAAAAAGTTGAAGACTTGTACAAAAAAATGGCAGAAGACTTGTGCGCAAACCAGAATGCAGCCGAAGTTCTTGCCGCTGTTTTGCAGGTTAATTACGGAAAGTCGCTCGACGAAAGCCATTATGGAAAAGTACAGAGCCAGAAAGGCGGAAGTTTTGCTTCTAATCCAGACCAAAAACGAATTTATGTTCAGCTCGGAAAAAGAGATGGCTATAATGCCCGCGCAATTGCCGAATATTTTAGCGATTTGTTAAATATTCCTGGACGCATGGTTGACAGGATCGACGTAAGCCAGAATTTCTCTCTTTTGAGCTTGCCAACAGGAAATGCGCTTCGTGCTCTTGAGCTTTCTAAAAGCCGCGCAAACTTGCCTCATATGCATCTTGATTCAAAAGAGGATGATAATTTTGGCGGAAGACGCCGCAGAGGCGGACGCGACAATGCCGAACGTTTTGAAGGACGCGGACGGCGTGGTTTTGGCTCAAGTCGTTATGATGTAGCCAAAAAAGACGGAGAAAGACGCGCTCAAGGACGAAGCCGCCGTGCAAATGACGGTTTTAAAAGCGAACACGGACGCGCCCGCGTGCACACTTCAACCCAACGAAACGGGGCAAGTGCTTACAAAAAATCAAACAAAAAAGCAGAAAGATTCTAAAAATTCCGTTGAATGGCTGCGGAAATATTGATTTTTCAAATTCAAGGAGATGGCCAAAAAGAATCTTTTACGTCATTTTCGGACTAAATCTGAAAATCTAAATGTCATTGTCGTATCAAGTGCGGCAATGACATTTAGAACTTATTAGCCAGCCCCTTGGAAAAGACTTATGCAATCGAAACAGTTTCTACAAAAACACCTGTTCGCACAGTTTTGTTTATGCGTGTGCCTGAGCCGTATGCAGTCTTAATAATTAAACGGTAATTTCCTGCCGTGACGCTGTCTGGAATGTTGAACAGAATCTTTGTGTTTGTGTTGTCAACAATGTTTTCCATTCCCAGTGAAATCCATGAAGATGGATCAGGATCATAGATCCCTTCTTCCGTACATGAAGCAAGATACAGGCCGGTTTTTGCTTCATTGCCGGCAATCTTTAAGCGTTTGCCGGTAATGCGTGCAGAATAACCGATAGAAAGCTCTGTGCCGCTTTTTCTTGTGTGGATGTTGTACAAGGCAGAAAGAAGAGGCTCGTTTGTTGTGGAAATATCGGCACCTGCAGTTACATCTTTTACTGCTTCAATGGCAATATCGCTTGGAGTAAAAGAAAGCGTCATTTTAGGAATATCCTCAATATCCGGAGTTTCCGAGTCAATGCTTCCGTTTGGCTTGATATAGAGAACTCCCATTTCAAGAAGATCTACAGCTTTTCCGCTTTTAAGAAGCTCCAAAATGGCGTTTCTAAAAAGCCCTGCAGAATAGAGCAAAGTTTCCCTGTCCAGAACTTTGTTATGTTCAAGGATTTTTGAAACAATGTTTCCAATAAAAGCCGTGTTTCGTTTTACCTTTGCAAAAGAAACATTCTTGTCTGAAAGTGTGAGCGTGTGCATAGTAACGTTCACTGTATCTGATAGTTTATTTGATTTATCGTCCATATATATTACCTATAAAATTGAGATTTTTACAGAGCATAAAGCGCTGTTTTTGAAATATTGACCCCGGCGGTCATGCGTGATACTATAAAAACAACGAATTTATAAGTGTTCACGCATTTATACAAGCTGTAGATTTATTGGCGTAAATTTGCAGCTTTTTTTTATCTTTCCGCACCGGATAAAGCAGAAAGACTTTCAATGTCTGTTTTCAGTTTTCTCCCTCCATTGCAAGTTCTAATAATTCTCTTTCATACTGAGTATAACGGCTGTCCGAAAACCTAAGCCACTTTTGATAACGGCTAAAGGCATTTTCTGCAAGCGAGACTGTTACCCAAAATTTATCCATCAGTTCATGCAGATATTCAAAATTGAAATGATGGATAAGCGGAGCCGGTGCAAGAAAATAGCACGCAAAGAAATTTGCCTCCGCTTCATTCTCTTCATCATGAATAAGATGGCGCAGCCGAATATGGCCAATTTCATGAAAAATTGTTGAACGGATACGGGCTTTGTCTTTTGACGGATTGTAAAAAATCTCATAGTGGTTGTCGATTTTTGCCACTATTCCATCTTCGCTTGCTCTTATAACGCATGCAAGCGCCTGCTCAGTAAACCGATTGTATGATTTCAATGCGATTTTAAGCTGATTGCAGACATCTTTAGCATTTACAGGAAATTTTGTAATATGCAGCTCCTTGTACAGTTCTACAACTTCTTCTTTGATTTCCTCGTACCGTTCGTCAGAAAGTCTCAATATCATCCTCCGATGAGTCAGAAAGAAGAGCGGTTATAATCTCTTTCTTTTGCTCGTTTGTTAAAAGTTTTGAATTGCGGGCCAAAAGGAGCTTTATCCGTGGAAATTCCGTTGAAAAATCGGATTCATCTTCTTTTCCGAGAATTTCATCAACGGTTACTCCAAGCACATTCGCAATTTTTACTAGAACTTTTGGTCCTGGCTCTCTTGCATTGCCCAGATAACGCGACACAGAAGCCTCTGTAGATTCGATAGCCTGCGCAAACTCCTTTTGATTTAAATTTTTTGCCTTCATTAGGCGGGCGATTCTTTCGCCCATTGACTCTGCCATTGCCATTGCCCCCTTTTGTTCTTACCATAATGATAATTCAGCTTTCCAGACAAGTCAAGTGTTTTGGAAAGAAAAATTACCAAAATTGTAATTTTTTTTTATTGGAGACAGGTTGTCTCAAGGGACGCGAGATAGTCTGCAACACTAAACGGAGATAGTTTGTAACGCAACGGAGAGAAAGCGCTCTCTTTATGGAAATCTTAGGAAACCTGGCAAGGTTCTGTCATAGGTTCATTAAAAAACTTTAAAAATATGGTATAGTAAAAAAAATCTGTTGCAGAAACTGGAGAAAAATATGGCTTTGTCATTTGACGACATTATAAATAAATACCGGGAGAACTCGACTTCCGAAAGAAACAAGGGAGACAAGTTTGAACGGCTCATGCAGGCCTATCTTTTGACAAAACCTGCCTACAGCCACTTATTGACAGATGTCTGGCTATGGACAGACTTTCCTTATAAAAAGCAGTTTGGAACTGGCGGCAAGGACACTGGCATAGACCTTGTTTGCCGCACCCACGACGGAGACTACTGGGCTGTCCAGTGCAAATGCTATGCGGCCGGTAAGAAAGTAGACAAAGCAATGGTAGACTCTTTTGTTTCTACTTCTTCCTTTGAATTTGAAACTAAAGACGGCAAGAAAACATTCTCTTTTAAGATTTGGATTGATACTACTTACGACGGATTCAATGCGGAGGCGCAGAATGTGGTCCAGCGGCTTGGTATTCGCCGTATAGGTTTAATCGACCTGAAAAATGACGATGTAGACTGGGAAGCTTTGGATTCTGGAAAAAAAGGAACAGAAGCAGCCGTAAAAAAATACGGCCTTCGTCCGCACCAAAAGAAAGCGTTCGACGCTACGACCAGATATTTTGCAGACCACGAGCGGGGAAAACTCATCATGGCTTGCGGAACCGGCAAGACTTTTACTTCTTTAAGGATTGCGGAGGCCCTTGCAACAGAAAGCCATCTGGTTCTGTTCCTGGTTCCTTCAATTGCGCTTTTAAGCCAGACGTTAAAAGAATGGTCGGCTCAATGCAAGAGCAATATTTATCCTATCTGCATTTGCTCTGACAGCCACGCGGCCGAC
>NZ_DBJD01000074.1:38820-40986 GCF_002297065.1 Treponema sp. UBA785
GACTCGATTTCAGACCTAGTGCTTCCCGCCACAACCGACAGCAAGAAGGTTTACAGCCAGTTTGTTGATTTTAGGGCAAGACAGGCTTGCGAAGGCGGCATGATTGTCGTGTTCAGCACATACCAGTCAATAGACGTAATCAGCGATGTTCAGAAACAAATAAACAATTTGGATAAAGACTCGTTTATTTTTGATTTGATTGTCTGCGACGAAGCCCACCGCACAACCGGTGTAAAGCAGAAGGACAAGAGCCAGTCTTCGTTCACAAAGGTACATTCAAACGGCAATATAAAAGCAAAAAAGCGCCTTTATATGACCGCTACTCCACGTCTTTATTCCAGCGACGCCCAAGCAAAAGCAAAGGAAAAGGAAGTTGAAGTCTGGTCAATGGACGATCCGCAAATGTTCGGTGAAGAAATCTACCGTATAGGATTCGGTGAGGCAGTCGAAAAACAGCTTCTTTCTGACTACAAAGTAATCGTTCTTACGCTCGACGAAAATTCCGTAGAGCCAGAGCTTTTGAATGAGCTTATGGAAGGAAACGCCGACTTAAAAGAAAGCGACGCTATAAAACTCATAGGATGCATCAATGTTCTTTCAAAGCGGACAAACTATCTTACTGACAAGGAGCTGTTCAGCGACGTTGACCCGGAGCCGATGCGGTCGGCAGTCGCATTCTGCTCCAGCATAAAGAGCTCGATTTATTTAAAAGACTCATTTAATGTGTGCCAGAAAGCGTATTATGAAAAAATGTCTGAGGAAGAACGGGAGCAGCTTGTCGCAGTTCAGGCGGAGCACGTTGACGGCGGAATGGGAAGCACAGTCCGTGAGGAAAAACTTGACTGGCTAAAGCATGCCGACCCAAATAAAAAAGAGTGCCGTGTTCTGAACAATGTGCGCTGTCTTAGCGAGGGCGTTGATGTTCCAAGCCTTGACGCAATAATGTTCCTTTCTTCAAGAAACAGCCAGGTCGATGTGGTTCAATCGGTAGGCCGGGTAATGCGAAAAGCCGAAGGCAAGAAGTTTGGCTACATAATCATACCGGTTCTTGTGCCTGGGGATAAGAACGCAGATGAGATTTTGGACACAAGCGACGACTTCAAGATTGTATGGAGCGTGCTGAATGCTCTCCGCGCCCACGATGACCGCTTTAATGCGACAATCAACAAAATAGAGCTAAATAAAAAGAAGCCTAAAATCATAAACGTAACTGGCGGCGGCAACTTTGGCGGAAAGCCAATGGTCGGCGGCGGCGATGACGACGGCGGTTCTGAACCAGTGCAGGGCACGCTCGACTTTGATGAGCTCCAGCAGGAATTATACGACAAGTTCCAGAAGCTTACCGGACAGGTTTTTGCCAAAATGGTAAACAAGTGCGGAAGCCGGCGCTACTGGGCAGACTGGGGAAAGGACGTAGGCGAAATAGCAAAGAGAAATATTGACCGCATAAACAGGCTGATTTCAGTTGATGGCGACCATAAGGACAAGTTCAACGCTTACTGGGAAGGACTAAAGAAGAACCTGAATCCTAGTGTAAGCCGGCATGACGCCGTAGAGATGCTGGCACAGCACATGATTACAAAACCAGTCTTTGAGGCTCTGTTCGGAAACGACCACTTTACCAAAGAAAACCCGGTTTCAAAATCGCTGGAAGAAATCGTTTCTCTTTTGGACGAAAAGAGCGAAAGCGGGGACTTGGAAAAACTGGAACGGTTCTATAACTCGGTAAAGCAGCGAGCCGAAGGAATTGACAATGCGGAAGGAAAACAGAAAGTCGTTGTTGAGCTTTACGACAGTTTTTTTAAGAACGCTTTCCCTATGACCGTCGAGAAGCTTGGAATTGTCTATACTCCGGTTCCAGTTGTGGACTTTATTATCCATAGCGTTGAGTGGGTTTTGAATAAAGAATTCGGACGTTCGCTCAGCGACGAGAAAGTTAACATAATCGACCCGTTTACAGGAACGGGAACGTTCATAACACGGCTCCTGCAGTCTGGAATTATTAAAAAAGAGGACTTGGCGCGAAAATACAGGCACGAGATTTTTGCCAACGAAATTGTGCTTTTGGCTTACTATATTGCAAGCGTGAACATAGAAAACGCCTACCACGACCTGATAAAGGACTGTCATTCTGAGCTTGATTCAGAACCTGAATACGAGCCGTTC
>NZ_DBJD01000047.1:0-811 GCF_002297065.1 Treponema sp. UBA785
GCTAACGCACAATCGTGCCCACTCGCCTCTTTTAAAGGCTATTTTGCATTCTTTTTGCTAGTTGCCTTTTCCTACGAGACACATCCACTCGGCTTGGGCGCAGAGGGTTTCGCCTACGTAGGCCTTTCCTTCCTGTACAACCATGTTTTTAGTGCAGCGTTTGTTTACTACTTCCATTCTTACGGTGTCGCCTGGACGTACTTGATGCTTAAATTTTACGTTGTTTACTGTCGCAAGGAAGAACAGGCTTCCTTCGTCAAATTTTTTCTGAAGACTCAATGCGGCTCCACCGCCCTGTGCCATTGTTTCTACAAGAATTACCCCAGGAACTACAGGATATTCAGGAAAGTGTCCTTTAAAGAAAAAATCCTCTTCTGTAAATTTGCGTGTACATACACAGCCGTTTTCGTCATAACTTTCGATTGTATCTACAAACAAAAAAGGTTTTCTGTGCGGTAAAAGTGATTCAATATCTGTAAATGCCATTTTTTTTCTCCTATAAAAAGTCAAGATTAAAACTTCAGTTTTAGGATTGACTTTTTATTGCAATTTCGTAGCAAAGTGAAAAATTGCAGTTAATTAGTAAGTTTGCAACGCAAACTTAGAAAGATAAAAAACAGACGCCGTTTTCGGCTGTTTTTATCTTAACTCCTATAAAAAAAGAGCCTGCATTTTTAGCAGGCATTTTGCTCGCGTGAGCGATTGTAGCGGCGGCTCTGCCGTTGGTAAGCAGCTCGCTGCGTCCAATGGAGCGTCAGCGGAACCGCGAAAAGCGCGACGGCGCAAGCCGGCACGCCCTCTTTTGTAAAAA
>NZ_DBJD01000047.1:975-1516 GCF_002297065.1 Treponema sp. UBA785
GGAACGTCGATTGAAAGTCCCTTGTTTGGCGTATAGTCAAGGTCGCATCCGCCTTCTACGTCCGGATTGTCAAGGTTGATTGTTGGTGGAATAAAGTTGTCTTCGATTGCTTTTACACAGACAAAAGCTTCGAGCGAGCCTGCGTTTCCAAGGCAGTGTCCTGTCATTGATTTTGTCGAAGAAATGTGCAATTTGTATGCAGCGTCGCCAAATGCGTTTTTGAGCATTTTTGTTTCGCCAGCATCGTTCAAGTGTGTTGAAGTTCCGTGGGCGTTGTAGTAAACAACATCTTCCGGTTTTACATGAGCATCTTCGAGAGCAAGAGTCATTGCGCGTGCCCCTTCGATTCCGTTCGGGTTTGGAGCTGTAAGGTGGTAACCATCTGTTGTTGTTCCGTATCCTGCAACT
The DNA here is from genome assembly GCF_002297065.1 of Treponema sp. UBA785. Taxonomy (NCBI): domain Bacteria; kingdom Pseudomonadati; phylum Spirochaetota; class Spirochaetia; order Treponematales; family Treponemataceae; genus Treponema; species Treponema sp. UBA785. The sequence goes on from NZ_DBJD01000047.1 coordinate 1,384, forward strand.
TCTGCATAAATTTTAGCGCCACGTGCTTTTGCATGCTCGTATTCTTCCAAAATAAGGATTGTTGAACCTTCGCCCATAACAAATCCATCACGGTCTTTGTCGAACGGACGGCTTGCTTTTGAAGGATTGTCTG
>NZ_DBJD01000047.1:1652-16525 GCF_002297065.1 Treponema sp. UBA785
CGTCCTGCACGAATCTGATCAAGAGCATAGCCAATCGCATCTGTTCCAGAAGCACAGGCGGTACAAACAGTGTGAGCCGGACCGTGAATGTTGTTTACGATACAAATATTTCCTGCAGCTTCGTTTGGAATAAGCTCAGGAATTGTCATTGGAGGAGTGCGTGTAAAGTTTGAGCTAAAATATGATTTGAATCCGGCTTCTGTAACTTCAAAACCACCGATTCCAACGCCAAGATAAACACCAGCCTTGTCAAGCACAGCCTCGTTTCCAGAAAGTTTTGCATCGTCAAGAGCCATTTTACTAGCAGCAACAGCAAACTGTGTAAAGCGTGCCATTTTGCGAGCTTCTTTTGCATCCATATAATCGCTGGCTTTAAAATCTTTTACTTCAGCGTCGTATTTTACTTTAAAAGGAGTTGCATCATATCCGGCAATTGGAGCAACCCCGCTTTTTCCTGCCTTGAGGGCAGCCCAAGTTTCGTCAGCAGAATTTCCGACTGGACTTACACAACCAAGTCCTGTAACAACAATTTTTCTCATCTTTTTCTCCTTATAAAACTCCGCGTTAGCGGCAAGCTACAGATGGCGAGAATCACAGTTTGTAAAAGCAACGCTAGAGCAAACTGTAATGATAAAAATTACACGGATGTAATTTTTATCATGCCTCCTATAGAAAAATCCAGTTTGCCACGCAAAACTGTTTAAAATAATAAACCAGCAAAATTTCAAGCTGATTTTAACTTTCTTTTAATTTACTATGACAAAATATCAGTTTTTGTCATTTTAAGCAAGTGTTTTTTTCATTGCTAAACTATCAAATAACAAGCAGACAATTCAAAATAAAGACTATAAAATAGAAAAAAATGAACGCTAAATTATTTCTTAAAATAATCGCATTAAATGCAGTTCTTGCAGGCTGTGCTTCAAGCAGCGGCGAATACTCACCTTATGTCATGCCTTACGCCACATCAGAAGAACTCGAAAAAAGACAAAGTCCTGTCCCGCTCATTCCAGCCGACAGTTCTGGAAACATCGATTTTAATCTCCAGTATCCGTCAGGAACTAAAGACGGCGGCATGATAACCGCATCTCTCGCCCAAAACTCAAATTTCAAAAACAAATATTTTTCAAAATACACGGACAAAAACAACACAGATTGGATAAGAATTTCACTCGATGCCTCCGATCAGGGAAAATCTCCAAACGGTTCTTCAGTCCGCGTAGAACTTGCCCAAAAAACAAAATGGGCGCTTAAAGGAACTCATTCTTTCACCTACACTTTTTTCGGAAACTGCTCCAACGCCTCAGAAGCAAAATTTACTGTCGGGCAGTTTTTGGCAAGCAAACTCCCAAATGCAAACGGAAAAGCAACAGACCGTCCGCTCTGCCGAATCGAAGCAGAACAAGGAAAAATCGTTGCAAAGATCCGAAATTATTACGAAGCAGATAAAGTAGACGAAATAAACGGTGATCCAATAAAAATTGAGCTTGGTGCTTGGATTCCTTCAAAAGAGACTACAATCAAAATTCAAACAGAAGACAAAAAACTCACAATTTTCCGCGATGGAGAAAAAAAAGAAAGCATAACCTTTTCAGAAATAGTCCGCTCCGATGAACGCAATTATTTTAAAGCGGGAATATACTATCAGAACAAAGATTCTCCGCAAATTTTTACAGAAATATTCCTGAAAAACTTAAAAATAGAATAAAAAAACGCGCCATAAAGGCGCGCAAGCAAGAAATATACGGCAAAAACAAGTCTTTGTCAGCGTAAAATTTTACGCGCCCATTCCACCGTCAACACCAATAACTTGTGCTGTCACATAAGAACTCAAGTCGCTCGCAAGGTAAAGAGCGGTATTTGCAACATCTTCCGGAGTTCCAGGTCGTTTGAGAGGAATTTTTTCAATCATAGCCTGTTTCAATTCCTCTTTAAGAACATTAGTCATATCAGTTTCGATAAAACCAGGAGCAATGCAGTTTACACGAACACCGCGGCCTCCAACTTCTGCAGCCAGAGATTTAGAATAAGCAATAAGACCGCCTTTAGAAGCAGCGTAGTTAACCTGACCGCCGTTTCCATGAACTCCGACAATCGAAGACATATTGATAATTGAACCAGAACGTTTTCTGATCATATCGTTAGAAACAATCTGACAGATTAAGAAAGCAGCCGTAAGGTTGACTCTCAAAACATCGTCCCAATCAGCTTTTTTCATTCTGAACGAAAGACCATCGCGCGTAATTCCAGCGTTGTTTACAAGAACATCAAAACCGCCGGCTTCTGCAAGAGCGGCTTTTACAACTTCTGTCACCTGCTCAGCATTGCCTACATCAGCATAAATTTCGTGAAAAGCCACACCGTTTTCTTTTGCAAGAGCTTCGATTTCTGCTTTTCCGGCACTTTCTTTAGAACAAAGTCCCCAAACTTCACAACCGTTTTTAATAAAAGATTCAACAATTCCACGGCCAATTCCACGGCTAGAACCAGTCACAAGAGCCTTTTTATTCTGAAGCAACATACTTCCTCCCAAATTTATTAAAGTGCTGCCAAAACTTCAGCAGTGTTTACAGCAACAGCAGGCAAAGTCGCACCAAATTCAGTCTGTCCCCAAAGACCAGACAAAACTTTTCCAGGACCAACTTCAAGAACAGCCCACTCACTTCCATCTTCCTTAATCAAATCAGCAAGAACTTTTTCTTCGTCAGTCCAGCGAACCGGATTAGTAAGATGCTCAACCGCACTTGCCTTTGCAGGCGCGCCTTCTGTAACTTTTTTTCCTGTCACATTAGAAAAAAGCGTAATTTTTGGATCTGCAAACGTAAAAGGTTCAAGCGCCACCTTAAAATTATCAGCAGCTCTCTGCATAAGCGGCGAGTGGAAAGGACCAGCAACAGCAAGACGTACAACACGACGCGCCCCGCAAGCCTTCGCCGCTTCTTCTACCTTAGCAAGCCCGTCGGCAGTTCCTGCAACTACAGTCTGTTTTACAGAATTCAAATTTGCGGCATAAGCGCCATCGATTCCGGCAGCGATTTCTTCAACTTTTTCTGGCGGCAAACCAAGAACAGCGCTCATTCCAGGCGCATTTCCAGCATTCTCTTCAGCAATCTGTTCACAGACAGTCTGCATTATCGAACCACGCTGGCATACAATTTTGATAACATCTTCAAAAGACAAAATTCCGGCGGCATAAAGAGCAGGAAATTCTCCGAGCGAAAATCCCATCGCAGCAGAAGGCTCAATTCCCTTTGTTTTAAGAGCGGCCATTATCGCAATACTTGCCGTAGTAATCGCAAGCTGACTGTTATCCGAGCGGTTAAGCTCTTCCTGAGGAGTATCCCACAAAAGTTTTGCAACATCTTTTCCAGCAATCTTAGAAGCTTCGTCAACAACCTTTTGCGCTTCCGGATATGCTTCACAAATATCCTTAATCATTCCCTGTGCCTGAGCACCCTGTCCAGGAAACAAAAATGCATATTTCTTTGCCATAGTTTTCTCCCATAAAAATAAAAAAATTGAGTTTGACAAAAATCAACAAAATGTCATTTTGCACAGTTTATAAAATTCTTCAGGAATATGCAAGGGCGTTACGGCTGCGCCGTCGCTACGACCGCCCCTCCGCATTCGCTCCGTCCCTTCCGGGGACAGCTGACGCTGGGGCTATCATCGCTAACGCAATTTTTGAATTATTTTGTATTTTTTAGAACATCGACAGTATGGCTAGAAGCACCGAGCAATTCAATCCGTTCTGCATTTGCCAGCTGATATTTTACAAAAAGCTCAAATGTTTCTTCGTCCATTGCATTTAATTCCCGGCGCATATAGTCAGAAGGGCCGTCCGCCGCAATAATTTTTATGCGTTCAAGACCAGCTATTTTATTCAATTCATTTATATCATCAAGCCGAAGGTAACTGTAAAGCTCTTTTTCGCTGCTTACGGTTTTAAAATCTTCTGTCACGCTGCCGTTTTCAAAACACTCTTTTATTTTGTTTTTCTTAAAGCAGTATTCGATTATACTGTAATCGTTCATAACATAGGCAACAAGAATAAAACCGCCTTTTTTTGTTACTCGCTTAGCCTGTTCAAAAACCTTAATTCTTTCTTCTTTCGTGTGCAAATGATACATCGGCCCAAAAATCAAGGCTATGTCAAAAAAATCCGCATCCAGAAAACTCAAGTCAAGGGCATTTCCCGGCCAGATATGAACTCCAGTCTGATGCTTTGACTCAATTACCTTCCGATTTCGTTCAACAAGCTCAACCGCCGTAACAAAATGACCTTCTTGAGCTAAAGCCACAGAATAGCGTCCGGTTCCAGCTCCAACATCAAGAATTTTAAGATTTTTCCGTTCGCCTATGCACTCGTGAATATATTTTTGAGCAACTGTATATTCTACAATTCCATGCCGTGTCGAAAGGCGATGCTCTTCGTTAAATTTATTGTAATAAGTTTCAAGCAAAGTCATAAATCAAACCGCAACTGAAAATTCAGGAACATCATCCGCGCTAATCGGCTTGCTGAACAAATATCCTTGAATAAAATCACAATTCATAGAACAGAGCTTGTCATACTGCCATTTATGCTCAACGCCTTCAACAGCCAGTTTCATTCCCAAACCATGCACAAGCTGCACAATATTCTGAATAAAATCTTCTTTTCCATCTACAAGATAATTATCAACGAGAGACTTGTCTATTTTAACCTTGTCCGCTGGAACAAAAGTCAAATAGCTGAGAGAAGAATACCCCGTTCCAAAATCATCAAGAGCAAGTGTAACACCAATTTTTGCAAGTTCGTCAAAAAGCTGAGTTACGCGGCCTTTTTTACCCATAAAAAGGCTTTCTGTAATTTCAATTTCAATTAGATCTGACGGAATCCTGTATTTTTCCATCATGTTTTTCAGATGCAAGACATAACCGTCATCAACAAGTTGTCCATTTGAATAGTTTATTGCAACCTTTCGAAGCTTCATTCCTTCAGAACGCCAGATGTCCATCTGACGCAAAACTTTTTCGGTAACAATTCTTCCGATTCGAGCAATAAAACCGCTGCTTTCCGCTACAGGAATAAAAACATCCGGTCCAACTGAATAATCCTTCAAGCGGACAAGAGCTTCAAAAGCGCAGACATCGCCAGTTTTTGTAGAAATCTCTGGCTGATAGCGAATTTCAAAACCGCCATGCTCACATTCGTCTTTTAAAATGTCAATAATCGAATTGCGCCTCAAAACCGATTCTTTCATTTCCGGCATAAAACCAAGACAGGTTCCAAAACCAATCTTTTTTGCCTCATACATTGCAATATCCGCATTTGTAAGAAGCTCATCGTAAGAAACATCGATAGACGAATCTGCAAAACCCAAAGTTACGGTTATTGAAAGTTTTGTTCCGTTAAAATACATCGGTTCATTGAGCAATTGACGCAAAAGTTCAATCTCTCGCCCATTTTTTTCGATATGACCGCATTTATAGACAAGCAAAAATTCATCTCCGCCGTAGCGTGCCGCAAAATATTCACCGTTTACAGTAAGTTTTGCAAGCCGGCGTCCGTATTCTTTTAAGACAAAATCGCCGCATGCGTGTGTGTAAGTGTCGTTGTAATTTTTAAAATCATCAACGTCCATCAAAAAAAGCGTAAAAGGCAAGCCAGAATGTATAAGTTTTTTTATTTCTGCCTCACCGTGACTTCTGTTTGGAAGCTCCGTTAAACCATCATTGTTTGCGACAAAAGTCAGTTTTGTTTTCGAGTCAATCAGCTCCCTGTTAATTTGGCGCATTTTTTTATTCATCGCCATGACAATTTCGTTAATTTTTTTTGATTTGTAATAGCTTGTAATAAAAACAACGAGCATCAAAATCAAAGAGAGTATTATAAAAAAAACAGCAATGAACAGACTTTTCTGTTTTTTTAAAATATTTTCCGCCTTGTTGAAAAAAATCGTTTCGGAAGGCAAAGTCGCAGGATTTATATTGAATTCTTTCAGAAGTTTGTAATCAAAAATACATTTTCCAGCCGCAAAATCATCGTATTCAAAATCAAAAATCTGTTTTTTTCCTTCGAGAATTTCATAAACAATTTCTACAGCATGGCAGGCGGCCGCATAGTGATCATAAACTTTTCCACCCAAAAATCCATTCCCAATACCGACAGCATTTGTCCTATAAACGGGAATTCTCCGTGAATACGAACTGATAAAATCAATAAGCTCATAAATAGAAAAAGAATTTCTGTGTGCATAAGACTGCAAAGAAGAAAGACACAAAACTACTGAATCAGTGTGAATTGCAGACAACCGATTAGCAATCTGTTCAGGAGAATTTCGAGAAATCGTAATAAACTCATAGGTTAAGTTTGGATATTTTTTTATTGCGTCCAAAAATTGCTCTCTGTCGCCACGGCCCGTTAAAGAATCATCAAGAATACAGCAAACTTTTTTAACATTAGGATTTTGCTCAATGATTATTTCAAGAGTTTCATCAACAAAATTTTTTTCTCCAAATCCTGTAAACCATGGATTTTTTTGAGCATTTTTTGCATGAGCAATATCGTTTATTCCAAAAAATACAACCGGAACATCTTTAAAAAGTTCGTTATGGAACTGCTCAATAAAAGTTAAGGCAGCGTCATCGCTTACAATAACCGCCTTGTAATTTGTCGGACGCATAGAAATTTTATGCTTTACTGTCTGATAAAAAAGCTCGTAATTTTCGACAGTGTTATAATTAAGCATGTCCATGTACATAACTTCGTACATGATGCCTTTTTTTTGCATAGAATATTCAATGCCTTCAAGCTGATTCTTTGTAATCAAATAGCGAGGATCATAAGAACTTATATAAAGAACATCGTAAGTCTTGTTTTCGTCCAACTCAAAAGGTTCAAATCTATTTATTTCGCCCTTAAGAAAAATAAAAATTAAAAGGGCAATTCCAGCCAGCGCGCAAATAACAGCCAAGCCAGTCAAAACAGAAGTAATAACTATCGATTTTCTTCTATTCATAACAACACTCCCCTTAAAAAAAACATATTCCGCTTATTTTATCATAAAAAAACTTAACTAAAAAACTCTGGTTGATAATTTACCGTTATCGCACAAGAAAACTTTTTTACCAAGGACAATCAGTGTCTCACTAGTTGTTTTATCATTGGCATACCAACTAAGGAGGAGCATTTATGGCTATGTTTTTTTTATTTTTGGGATTTATCGCTTTATGGGCAATTACAGAAATTATCGAAACCTTTTTAAACGAAAAACGCCAGCATAAAAGCCGGCGCTGTCAAAAAAGAACACTCCGCTGGATAGACTAAATGCCAGCGAAATGGGCAAAACTATTCGGTAAGCAGGTTGTTGCTTTCAACGTAATTTTTACATTTGCGTTCCCAGTCGATTCCGCCAATGCGTGTAAATCCGTTGAGCCACTGCTGCCAGTTTTCTCTAATAAGGGCACGTTTTCCTGTAACAAAGTCCATAACGCCCTGCTCGTAATATTTTTTTACTTCGGCAGACGGAGCTGGCAAACCTTCTGAGCCAAGGGCTGGAGTCCAGTCCTGATTCTGCATATTTTTTAAAACTGCGTATGCGCTCATTTTTTTGCCGTTGCGGCTTACCCAGGTTGGATAGCGGCTTTCAAGCTCAACTTCGCTGTTATAAAAAATCAAATTTCTAAGCTGAAGATAACGTGCAAATGATTTTTGAGTATACGCTTTTGAAGGGTCAGCCAAACCTTCAGTTGTGATTTTTCCATTTTCGTCACGTCTGTAGTTTACGCCTTCTTCACCAAATCCCAAAAGATAATAACCTTCTTCGCTGCTCATCCATTCAAGAAGCCTTGCAATTGCCTCAATCTTGCCTTTTTCTCTGGCATTTTTGCTGATTGCATAGATGCGGTGTCCCTGGTCAGTGTAAATTCCAACCGATTTAACCCCAGAAGGACCTGTCGGAGGCTCAATTACAATCCATTCTCCATCCGGAAACTTTTCGTCAAAAGGTGAATAGTTGTTTTCGAGGGCAAAGGCTGCATTTTGTTCACGCATAATTCCAAAACGACCTGATTTCCAGGCATTTCTAAAATCATCCTTCTTATAAACAACCCAGTTCGGATCGATTACTTTTTCGTTAACCATCTGACGCACAAAATTTACTGCGTCAAAATAACTGTCTTTGTAAATATTAAGTCCGGCAGTATCTTTGTTAAAATCAAAAGTTCCTTCTACTCCAAAAGCGCCAAAAATCGGGTCAAATTTCACACCCAAACCTTCTGAATTCTTTTTGATTTCAAGATAAGCGCCGTAACCATAAGTGTCATTTTTGCCGTTGCCATCAGGATCGCTGTAAGTAAAAGCCTTCATTACGTTCATGTAATCGTCGAGAGTTACAGGAATTTCAAGGCCAAGTTTATCAAGCCAGTCTTTTCTAATCAAAATTCCTTCATTTTTTACAACTGAACCTGGCTGGCTCAAAGCATAGTGCTTGCCCTTGTAACCATACGACTTGCGCTCTTTTACATCATACATTTGAGAAGTACGAGTCGGCATAAGCTCGTACATGTCATCAACATAAGAAATACATTCTTTTTTCATCAATTTTGGCAAGACAGTTCCGCTCACAACAAAAATATCTGGCAGACGTCCGGCATCTGCGGCAGCTATAATTTTTTTGTCCGCTTCAGTAGAACTTGCAGGAACAGCAGAAATTTTTAACTCGATATTCAATTTTCTGCGGATAATGTTAAAAACTTCCCAATCTGCTGGCGGTTCTCCAGCTTCAGAAAAAGTTGCGCCGTACCACAATTCTAAAGGAATAATATTTTTTTCTTTAGAACCGCATGAAGTAAGAATTACTGCAAGAAAAAGCGCTGCGCAAACAGCTGAAATTTTGCATTTCATTTAAAATTCCTCCAAACTCATTTATTCTAAAACTTAATTAAATTCAATTCAAATAAATATACAGCCAAACATGAAATATATCATACAACCGTTTTTATTTCGAGATTTTAGAGATATTCTTTTGTTATTCATTCTTTTTATTTCTTTTCTATGCTTATACTTTTCTCTTGTCCAACCATCAAACTTAATTCATAATTATTTTCTATGAACATTCTTGTAAGCGCCTGCCTCTTAGGTTTTGATGTAAAATATGACGGCGGAAACAACGGCTCAATTCTGCAGGAAGAAACCTTTGAACGCCTAAAAAAAATCGCAAACATAATTCCTGTCTGTGCGGAATGTATGGGAGGACTTTCCTGTCCGCGCTCTCCCTGCGAAATTTCCGGAGAAAAAGTAATCGACTCGCAAGGCAACGACAGAACTCCTCAATTCAAAAAAGGCGCTCAACAGGTTTTAAAAGCGGCAAAAATGTTCGGATGCTCTTTTGCGCTTTTAAAAGAAAGAAGTCCTTCGTGCGGAGTTGGAAAAATCTACGACGGATCATTCAGCCACAAAATAATCGACGGAAACGGAATAACGGCAGACCTTTTGCTAAAAAACGGAATAAAAGTTTTTGGAGAAAACCAGATAGAAGAACTATTTGAATCTCTCCGTCTTGCAAAAGCGCCGCTTCAATTGAGTTTTGCTTTTTAAAATTATTTAAGCCGACAAGCAAAATCTGTCAAACTAGCTTTGACAAACTAAATCCCCCGGTTTTGAAATTATAAAATCGGCCTTAAATTCTTCAAATTCCTGCTGGCTTCCATAGCCCCACAAAACTGCACAGCATTTTAAGCCGTTTTTTCGCGCTCCGAGAATGTCGTGTTTTCTGTCGCCAATCATCAAAATCTTGCCGTTTTTTCGTTCAGCCTGCAAATTTTCGTGCTTAATTACATATTCGATAACTTTGTGCTTTTCGCTTCTTGCTTCCGCCATGTCCGCGCCGCCGGCAAAATCAAAGTATTGAGATAAATTAAAATGTTCCAGAATTCTGAACATAAAAACTTCCGGTTTTGAAGTTGCAACGTAAAGTTTTTTTCCGCTTTCTTTGAGTTTTTGCAAGGTTTCTGGGATTCCTTCATAAACTGCATTTTGAAAAATTCCTTTTTCCGTATAAAACTCACGATATTTTTCTATGGCTTTATCGCACCGCTCTTCGCTCAGTCCATAAAAAACATTGAACGACTCTGCAAGCGGAGGCCCGATAAAACGCTTGAGTTTTTCATCGTCCGCTTCTTTTATTCCAAAACATTCAAGCGCATAACGCACACTGTTTACAATTCCTTCGGCAGAACGTGTCAAAGTTCCGTCAAGATCCCAAAAAAAGTGCGTAAATTGAGAAAAATCGTTTCTTAACAACATACTCCGATTGTAGCAAAAAAATGAACTTCACTACAATCAAAACATAATATGAATTTTTTCCGATTTTAAACTTTGAACTGATCGACCTGAATACCAATCTGTCCAATTGAAGCTTTCATACGGTTTGCAAGTTCAGAAAGCGCCGCTCCAGTTTCGTTGATTTTGCGTGCCCCGGAAGACATTTCGCCCATTCCGTCTTTTATGCTGAATGTAGCTTCCTGAAGATTTTTTATTTCATCAAGAATCGCCTTATTTCCTTCAGCCATTTCCAAAGACGCTGTTTTTACCTCGTTAGAAGTGTCATTCATGCTGTTAAGGGCGACTGCAATTTGTTTTGAACCTTCATTCTGTTCTATCATTGCATTTGAAATTTCCTGAACAAGATTGTTTGTCAAATTGATTTCCTGAGCAACGTCGTTAAACGCATCGGAAGCAATGCCAGAAGCATCAACCATCTGCTCAATGCTGTTTATGATTTTATCCAGCTGATTACCGATTGTCTGCGACTGAGAACCAGAATCTTCGGAAAGTTTACGAATTTCTTCGGCAACAACGCTAAATCCCTTTCCTGCTTCGCCCGCATGAGCCGCTTCAATTGCCGCATTCATTGCCAAAAGATTTGTCTGCTCTGCAATTCCATTGATTACGACGTTTGCTTCGCGCAAAGCCTGGCTTTCTGCCTGAATTTCTTCGATTTTTGCCGTAACATCGTTATTTTTTTGAATTCCAGTTGCCGCCTTCTCTTCAAGCTCGTGGAAAGTATGAGCCATTCTCTGAACAGAATTATTTACAGAATTGATGTTTCCAATCATCTCTTCAACAGAAGCACTCGCCTGAGTAACAGCCGCGCTTTGACTTTCAATCATGCGGTTTAAAGACTCTATGTTTGAAGCAATTTCGTTTACAGCTCCGGCAGTTTCGTGAACAGACTCGCTCTGAACGCCAATCTGCTTGTCCATACCCTGAATATTGCTAATAATCTGACTAATTGCCGCTACAGTGTCTTCTGTACTGTTCTGCAGAAGTTCATCGACTTCGACAAGGTCGTTCTTAGACTGCTTCATTGTTGAAACAATTATGTGAAGTTTTTCAGAAAATTTATTGAAGCCATCAACAACGCGTCCAATTTCGTTGCTGCTCTTTAACTGAATTCTTTGCGTAAGGTCTGCGTCTCCAGTTGCAATTCCGCGGATCGTGTTTTCCACAACACTCAAAGGCTTTATCTGTTTGTACATTATAAAACCTACAAAAAGAACGATTATAACGGTAATTATAATTCCGCAGATTAAAAGTTTATAGAAAATTGCAGTTGAAGCCGCATTGATTTCTGTTTCTTTTAATAAAAGCATAATTTTCCACGGCGTGTGCTTTACAATTTTTGAAAAAATAACAATGTTTTCGCCAGCACTATTTTTTATTATTCCAGTATGACTGTCATTCGCCCAAGCAGTCTGAAAAACAGAATAAGAAGCCGGGTCATTTTTTCGGATATAATCAACTTCTTCCTTTAATTTTTCAGAATTAAGATTTGAGGCAATAACCTTTCCAATGCTGCTAAAAAGCCCAGCTTCGCCAAGCGAACCAAGATTTATATCTTCAAGGACCTTCGCAAAATTAGATTCTTCAACGTTTCCACAAAAAAAACCGATTGTTTCGCCATTGCGTTTGGCAGCACGGCATACATGCACAACTGTTTTCCACGAAACTTTAGAAGGAACAGGATTATCAACATAAGAATCTGCGCCGTTCTGCATGATTTCTTTAAAATAATCGCGGTCAGAAACAATCGTCTGAGTTCCAATATCCGAATAATAAAGTCCGTCTTTATCAACCCATGCAACATAATCAAAAAAATCTTTATTTCTGTCCTGCTCATGATCGCGCAGCCAGGAAACAATTTCTTCCGTGCTTGCATTTCCTTTTATGATGTCTGAATTGCAGTAGTAATCTAGGGCTGCAAAATATTTTTCAATAACATTTTGCTCAAGATTTGCATAAGTATCTACAAACTGGGCATATTCAAATTCTGTACTTTTTTTAAGCTCCTCTTTTGTAGTTTTTGTTACAAACCGAATCTGCAGCACGTTAAAGAAAATTACAATCCCCGCTAAAAAACCGCCTATAAGAAGAAATAGGCGTCCTCCCTTTTTCTTTTCCTGCTGATTCTCAGTCTTACGTAGTTTCATAAAAATGCCTCCAGCTTAAAAAAAATTATTTTTCCGAATGTCTAAACAAAATATCTAAAAATTTCAGTTTTTAGATAAAAATTTGAAATATAAAAAATCGCCTGTTTTATTCTACCAAAAAATATCAAAATCGCCACAAAAAAACTCAAAATCATTGCAAAAAACGACCATAAAAAAAAACGCTCCCGACAGAGAGCGTTTTTAGTTTTAATATGTTAATATTTTTTCGTCAAGAATTCTTACAAACTACGCAAAACAGCGCCTTTTATAAAAAACTAGTGATGGAAAAGTCTAATTCCGTTAAAGCACATAACCATATTATACTTATCGGCAGTTTCGATTACCTGATCATCGCGAACCGAACCTCCCGGCTGAGCAATTACAGTTACGCCAGATTTGTGCGCACGCTCAATATTGTCTCCAAACGGGAAGAAAGCGTCTGAGCCGAGAGCAACATCTGTATTTTTAGCAAGCCATTCTTTTTTCTCTTCGCGAGTAAAAACTTCAGGCTTTACTTTGAAAATTCTCTGCCAGCTTCCTTCTGCAAGAACATCTTCATATTCTTCGCCAATATAAACGTCAATTGCATTATCGCGGTCTGCGCGTTTAATTCCGTCAACAAACTGCAATCCGAGCACTTTTGGCGACTGACGCAGCCACCAGTTGTCGGCTTTTTGACCAGCAAGGCGTGTACAGTGAACGCGGCTTTGCTGTCCAGCGCCAATTCCAATCGCCTGGCCGTCTTTTACGTAACATACAGAATTTGACTGAGTATATTTGAGAGTAATAAGAGCAATAATAAGGTTATGTTTTTCATCCTCGCTCAAATTTTTATTTTTCGTAACAATATTAGAAAGACAGCTTTCGTCAATTTTTATAAAATTGTGCCCCTGTTCAAATTTTACGCCAAAAACCTGCTTAACTTCAGTTGCCGGAGGAACGTAAGACGGATCAATCTGAATAACACAGTAATTTCCGTTCTTTTTAGCCTTCAAAATTTCAAGAGCTTTGTCAGAAAAAGCTGGAGCAATAACACCGTCAGAAACTTCTTTTTTAATCAAAAGAGCAGTAGCTTCGTCACATTCATCGCTCAAAGAAATAAAATCACCAAAAGAAGACATTCTGTCAGCACCACGGGCACGGGCATAAGCGCAAGCCAAAGGAGAAAGCTCAACACCGTCGGTAAAATAAATCTGCTTGAGAGTGTCGTTCAAAGGCTTGCCAATTGCAGCGCCAGCAGGAGAAACATGCTTAAAAGAAGTTGCGGCAGGAAGTCCGGTAGCGTCCTTCAATTCCTTAACAAGCTGCCAGCCATTCAAAGCGTCGAGCAAATTTATATAACCAGGTCTTCCGTTCAAAACAGCAATTGGAAGATCACCTTCATCAACAAAAACCCGGGCAGGTTTCTGGTTTGGATTGCATCCATATTTCAATTCAAGTTCTTTCATTCTTAAAAACTACCATAAAAAAATGTTCTATTCAATAAATCAAAAAATCACAAACCGCATCCTCTGTCATATCCGGCTCTTGCTATAAGTCCTCGCTTCGCTGCGGTCTTTCCGCAACGATCCGGGGTAAATTTTACCGTTTATTGTAAAAAAATCGTCTTGGCACTATAATTGTGCTTTATTTTTGCAAAGACTTCAAAGAGGTACATTTATGGGCGGAATTTTTGGCGTTGCTTCAAAAGACGACTGTTCGATGGATTTATTTTTCGGAACTGACTATCATTCACATTTAGGAACCCGCCGCGGCGGACTTGCAGTCTATCGCGAAGATGACAAATTTCAGCGTGCAATTCACAACATCCAGAATTCTCCGTTCAGAACAAAATTTGAAAACGACATTGAGGAGATGAAAGGCCGCATCGGAATCGGCTGTATTTCAGACTACGAGCCGCAGCCTCTTCTTGCCTGCTCTCACCTTGGACGTTTTGCGCTTACAACCGTTGGAATCGTTACAAATAAAGACGAACTTTCAAAAGAGATTATCGAAAACGGCGGCGCTTTTCTTGAAATGTCCGGCGGAGAAATAAACCAGACAGAACTTATTCTTGCGCTTCTAAACACTCAAAAAACAATTCTCGAAGGAATTCAATACGTTCAGAAAAAAATAAAAGGCTCAATCACAATGCTTGTTGCCACTCCAGAAGGAATTTACGGCGCAAGAGACAAGATGGGCAGAACGCCGCTTCAAATCGGAATAAAAAAAGACGCAAAAGGCTCAATTCTTGCTCACTGCCTTTCTTTTGAAAACTTTGCATATATGAACCTCGGCTACGCTGACGAGCATGAGCTTGGACCTGCGGAAATCGTTTATGTAACAAGCGACCGCTACGAGATTCTGCAGAAGCCTCAAAAAGAAATGAAAATCTGCACGTTCCTATGGATTTACTA
>NZ_DBJD01000092.1:0-2800 GCF_002297065.1 Treponema sp. UBA785
AGCTGGACTGCGGTTGTTTCAAGCGATATGCTTTCAGCCCTTGATGAAAAAGACGGCTCAGCCGCGTATGTTTTCCATGTTGTTGCAGTGGATAATGCTGGAAACAAAACCGGCAATTCTGCTCTTGATTACATTTCAATTTATCCTGATTCTGAAAAGCCTGTTGTTGGCGATTTAGACGCAACTTTGGGCGGCGGCGCAATTTCAAGTTTTAATATTGCAAGCCTAGGCAACGAAGGCGATTTTGTTATTTCTTCTGATATTTCTGACAACGGCGGAATTGCTTCTGTTTCTATCCAAAACAACAACGAGGAAATTTCTTCAGACAAAGTTTCAGTATCAAATTCTGATGGAAAATACAGTTTTACAATCGACAAGTCTGTTGTTCAGGAAGGCTCGAATACTTTCACCGTAAAGGCAAAAGACAAGGCCGGAAATGAGAATTCTGCAAAACTCACGATTACATCTGACAAGACTGCTCCGAATGTTGTGATAAGCGGACTTAGCCCGACTGTAACAAAAGAAAATGCTGAGTATGTAAACGGAAAAATCACAGTTATGGGCGTTGCTTCCGATACAATGGCTCTTGCTGAAAAATCTCTTTCAATAAAGATTTTGGACTCAAACAGCAATGAGCAGTCGGCTGAAAACCTTATTGCTTCCGGTGATTATTCTTTGGGCGGAACTTATAAGAGCTGGAATTTTGTTCTTGATACAACAAAGCTGGCGGACAATTCATCTTATACGATTAAAGTTTCTGCTGAGGACGCCGCAGGAAATGTTTCTTCCTTGGCTGAAAGAACTATAAATGTTGACCAAAGCACTGATTCTCCTGTCTTGACTCTCTCAAATGCTGATTCTTCTGTAAAAACTTTTGACGCAATCAAAGACGGAGAAACAAACATCTTCGGAATAAGCTCAAACAACGTTTTAAAAGGCACGATTACAGATGACGACGGAATAAAGACTGTAAAAATTACGCTTACTTCTGAAAATGGAACTGTAACAACGGAAGAGCTTTTAACAGGCGGAACTTCAACCTCTTATAGCCTGAATTATAATTTGCCTTCGGACGAGGGCGGATATACTGTCGAAATCGCCATTGAGGATACAAAAGTTGAAACTACGGTTTCTTCTATAAGCAGCAGTTTTGCACTTGCGGTTGATTCGGGCGCGCCTTCTATAAAGATTGAGACTTCTAACGGCGGATATTATAACGGAACTTCAACTCCAGTAAATGTTGAGGGAACTGTAAGCGATGGTAGCGGAAAAATTACTTTGAGCGCAGCTTACAGCAATGACGGCGCAAATTCCGCAGGCGGAAATTATTCTTCTGAAAAAGAAGTTACTATTTCGGACGGAAACGCTTCAATAAGCGACACAATAAATATCTCTTCGCTTTTGGACAACACAAGCGGCGGCTACACGGCGACATACACAGCAAAAGACCGCTGGGGACAGACTTCTTCGGCAACGTTCAAATATTACAAAGATTCTGTATCTCCAATTTTTGATGATGAAAACTCAAGCGTTGCGGGAACATCTACAATAGAAAAAGTTCTTGAATCTTGGTTCAAGGATGAAACTCTTTCTGTTACGGCAGCGTTTGACGAAAGCGGAAGCGGCGTTGACACAGTTTATTTCTGGCTTGACCCGTCAAGTTCTGCCGGTTCAGATGTTGTTTCCGGCGACATCACAAAAATTTCTGCGAGCGCGACTGCAAGCAATTCAAATGGCAAGGCGACTGTAAAAACTTCAATCAGCGGATTTACGGAAAGCAGCACGGCTCATACTCTTGAGGTTGTCGCAGTTGACAAGGCTGGAAACAAGAGCGCGACACAGAGCTATGCGATTAGAATTGACTCTACTGCGCCTGAATTTGCAAGTGCTTATTATACTTTTGACGGCACAACATTTGCAGATGCAAGCGGAAGTGTTCTTTCTAACAAAAAGAAGGATATTACGGTTTACGGAACTGTAAGCGATACTGCTTCCGGTGTCGGCGAATTTGATTCAATAACCGTTGCCGGCACAAAAATAACCAATGCGTCTTTTGCATTCTCTACAAGCGGGCTTCCGGCTTCTGCAAGCGAGTCTGAAATTTCTTCTTTGAGCTTTGTTTCTTACTCAGAAATAAGCGAAAAAACAGAAATAAAATCATGGAAACTCATTATTCCTGCTTCAAGCATAAAAGACGGCTCTGTGGCTTTGTCTCCGACAGACACGGCAGGCAATGGAAAAGGAAGTTTTCAGAAAATATTCACATTTGAAGTTGACACGACTGCTCCAGCTGTTGGATTTACAAGCCCTTCTGTTTCGGACAAAGTCGCGCTTTCTTCTGTGAATGGAACATCTGTGATTACAGGAAAAATCACCGAGGCGAAAACTCCAAAATCTCTTGAATTTTATTATTCAACAAAAAAATCTGATAATTTAAGCGATTACACAAAGCTTGGCGAGACAATTACAGACGCTTCCGCAATTTATACTTGGTCAAAAGAATTTGACTTTAATGATCTTTCTGATGCTGAAAATGCTGTTGATTCAAGCGGAAATTACACAGGAAAGGCAAGCCTTTATGTTCTTGTTGCCGCAACCGATATGGCGGAAAATGCGAATTATGAGGACGGCAAGATTACAAATTCTGACGGATTTGTTGAAATCCCTGTTGATTTGAATGGAGACGTTCCGACTGTAAGAATCACAAATCTTACTGCAAAATCTGACGGCTCATATTGGCTTGTAAACGGTGAAGACGCAAAAATTGAAGGAACTCTTTCTGATGATGACGGAAGCATTG
>NZ_DBJD01000022.1:0-6723 GCF_002297065.1 Treponema sp. UBA785
TTTTTTTATTTTTTGAGCGCGTCTTTTATTGCGGCCAAAAGTTCTGAATATTCTGTAAAAGCCGGAATATTCGGATAATCATTTTTGATTTTGTCTGTCGTGCGGAACAAAAAACCTGCCTTGCTTGCTTCAATCATTCCGAGATCGTTGTAGCTGTCGCCAAAAGCGATTGTTTCAAAACCAATTGACTGCAGCGCTTTTACCGTCGTTAGCTTTGATTTTTCGCAGCGCATCTTGTGCTTTACGATAAAACCTTCTTTGTCTGTTTCGAGGCTGTTGCAGAAAATAGTCGGCATTCCGAGTTTTTTTAGAATCGGGCCTGCGAATTCTTCAAAAGTATCGCTCAAAACAACAGTCTGGCAGATTGAACGCAGCTCATCCAAAAATTCTTTTGCGCCGGGAAGCGGATCAATTTTTGCAATCGTATTCTGAATGTCCTTTAATGTAAGTTTGTGTTCCTTTAAAATTGCGATTCTCCAGTTCATCAGTTTGTCGTAATCAGGTTCATCGCGAGTTGTTCGTGAAAGTTCAGGAATTCCAGAAACTTTTGAAAACTCAATCCAGATTTCTGGAGCAATTACGCCTTCCATGTCCAGACATGTAATGTACATTTTTTCCTCCAGCAGAACGCCAAATCCGCCTGCTTTAAATTTTTTATGAAAGTTTAGCATTTTTTTTTCTATGAGAAAATACGAATTTTTAATTTTTCGCAGCTCATCTTCGCGCTGACCGGCTCTTACTGCAAGTCCCCCTCGCTTCGCTCGTCCGGTCTTTCCGTGGCGATCCGGGCTAAGTTTTGTCCAAAAAAAATCAGTTCACGCATTGTTTTCTATAATTGCTTGACTAAAAACTTACAAAAAAATTGCCATAGAAATTGTAATTCATAAATAAAACGTTATAATATTAAAGACAGGAGAAAGTGATGTTGTTAAAAGCCAAAAAAGAATATCTAATTGTTCCATTTACGGTGCTTGCGCTTTTGATTGACCTTCTTGGAAGAGTTTTTGCCGAAAATCTTATGCTTCCGCTTTGGTGCGACTCTGTCGGAACTTTTTTTATTGCGTATTTTGCAGGTCCGATCTGTGGCGCAATAGTCGGTTTTGCAAACAATATAATTTACGGCATTTTTGTTGACCATCAGTCGGTTTACTGCGTTACTGGCGCGTTTATCGGTTTTTTGGCCGGATATTTTGCAAAAAAGAAAGTTTTTGAAAGCCAGTTCTTAACTATGACGATTGGAATGGGGCTTGCTGTAATTTCAACAGTAATTTCTGTAATCGTCAGCATAACAATGTATGGCGGTGATATTGGCAATATTTGGGCATCTCAAGTAATGCGTTTTTTTATGGACGCAGGTTTTCCAAAATATGTTTCCTTTGTAATTGGCCAGTTTTATATTGAATTTTTAGACAAACTGTTTTGTGTCGAAATAATTTATCTTTTAATAAAGTTTGCAAGGTTTTACAGAAAAAAACGTGACGAAAATTCAGAAGAAAAAATCATTCCAAAAAAAATAGCTCCGTTTTTGACTTTTATTTTTGCGCTTTTCTTTGTTTTATTGCCTAAAACAGCTTTTACTCAAAATTTTGCCGATGAATGGGACTCTTATGTTCAGACAGTTTTTTCAAATCCTGAAGGACTTTTGTCTGGCGAAGCAAACGATATTGAACAGACAAATGACGGAAAACTTTGGATTGGAACTTATGCCGGCCTGTTTAAGTATGACGGTTCAAAATTTAAGCTCATGAGCGATATTCATTCTGTAAAAAGTGTAAATTGCCTTTTTGTTGACGAAGAAGGGAGGCTTTGGACTGGAACAAATGACAGCGGAATTACGATTTTTATAAATGAACGCGTAATGAATGTAATTGACGAAGAAAGCGGACTTCTTTCAAATTCTGTAAAGGACATTGTCAGCGATACCGACGGAAATTATTACATCGGAACAACAGAAGGAATTTCTCTCGTGTCTTTGAGCGGCGGAGTAAAAATTACAAAAAACTATGAACAGATAAAAAATGTAACAAAAATGTCTGCTGACAAATTTGGAAATGTCGTTGCTGTTACCGAACGCGGAGAACTTTTTTGCTTTAAAAACGGAGAAATTTGCTGTTCATTTTTAAAAGATGGGAAAAATACCTCTTTTCAGAGTGTAGATTTTTCGGAAGACGGAAGGCTTTTTCTTGCAAGCCCGGACGATTCGATTTTTATTTACAGCTTGACGCCTTCTGGTCCAAACTTAGTCCGCAAATTTAAAATTCCAGGAATAGAAGGCATAAATTCATTCTATTTTGCAGAAAATAAAGGTGTTTTTGTTTGTTCTGACACGGGAATTGCCTTTTTCGATGAAAGTTTTAAGGCCAAAAAACTTTACACGAACAATTTTACGAATTCGATAGACGCAATGCTTATCGATTATCAGGGAAATCTCTGGTTCAGTTCTTCAAGGCTTGGGCTTCTCGAAATGTGCAAATCTACTTTTGTTGAGCTTTTTTCTGAAATCGAAGAAACCTCTGTTGTAAATTCTACAGAAAAATGGCAAGGACTTCTTTTTTGTGGAACTGACGAGGGGCTTATAATTCTTGACGAGGAAAACGAAAAAAAAGTTGAAAATAAAATAAGTTCATTGCTTAATAAAATAAGAATTCGCTGTTTGAAGGTGGATTCTATGAATAACCTGTGGATTGCAACGACAGGAAGCGGCATTTATAAAGTAAGTTTGGATTCTTCTGGCGAATACGAAATAAAGAATTTTTCACAGAAAACTGGACTTCCTGGAAACCGTTTTAGAAATATCTGCGAGCTTAAGGACGGAAGAATTGCCGTTGCCGGAGATTATGGAGTTGCCTTTTTGAGAGAAGATGCTGTTGAAAAAGTTTTTACTGCGCAGGACGGTTTTGCCAACGAAAAATCTCTTTGCCTTCTTGAATACAAAAATGGCTGCTACGTAGGTTCGGACGGAGGCGGAATTTCAAAAATAGAAAATGGCCAGATTGTAAAAAATATTGGAAAAAAAGACGGACTTTCTTCAAACGTAATTTTGCGAATGGTTTACGATTCTTTTTCTGACGGTGTTTTTATTGTTACAAGCAACGGAATTTGCTATACGTCCGAAAAAGGAGAAGTTAAAAAACTTGATAATTTTCCGTATTCAAACAATTACGACATGATTTGCGACTCTGACGGAACATGCTGGATTTTGGGAAGCGCAGGAATTTATGTTGCTCAGTCAAAAGATTTGATTGAAAATTTGAAGACTGAATATCCTGTTATAAATGCAAAGCATGGTTTTCGTTCGCTGCTGATTGCAAATTCATGGCCTTGTCTCGAAAACGACAATCTTTATCTTTGCTGCGACAGCGGAGCCGTAAAGGTTAATATGTCAAAATACGACATGGCTTCAAAATCTTACCGCATGATTTTGGATTTTGCGGAAGTTGACGGAATAAAGCAGAAAATTAGCCGTTCTGACGTTTTTAAACTTTCGCCTCAAACTCAAAAACTTGTGCTTGAGCCGGAAATATTGAATTATTCTCTGAACGATCCTTATGTAAGATATTTTCTTGTTGGAAATGATTTAAAACCGGCAGAGTGTTTGCTCAGCGAACTTGGAAAAATTTCTTATTCAAACTTAAAGCCAAAAACTTACGTGTTTAAAATTTCAATTCTCGACGGATTGAACGGAAATGTAATTGAAAGCGCAAATTACACGATTGAAAAAGAAACAGAAATGTATCAGAAAAACTGGTTCAAACTCTATGTAATTTTGACTGGCTCGCTTGTTCTTGTCTGGCTTACATGGTTCGTTACTAGAGTTCGTTCTCAGAAAACTTTGCTCAAACAAAAATACGAGCTCGAATATGCAAAAAAACAGATTAAGATGGTGAACGAAACTATTCTTTCTATTGCCTAGACTGTAGATGCCAAGGATTCAAATACGAGCGAACATTCTTACAGGGTGTCGGAGTATTCAGTTTTTATTGCAAAAAAACTTGGATATTCAAAGGAAAAATGCGAAACTCTGCGGCAGATGGCGCTTTTGCACGATATTGGAAAAATCGGAATTCCGGATGCTATTTTGAATAAGCCCGAAAAACTTACGGACGAAGAATACAAAATCATGAAATCTCATGTTATTCGCGGCGGAGAAATCTTAAAATACTTTACGGTTGTTGACAATGTAAGCGTTGGCGCTCTTTATCATCACGAAAAATACGATGGAAGCGGCTATTGCCACGGCCTAAAAGGTGAAGAAATTCCTCTTGACGCAAGAATTATCGGTATTGCAGACGCATTTGACGCAATGACGGCAAACCGTATTTACCGCAAACAGCTGGATCTTGATTTTGTAATAAACGAGCTTAAGAGGAACAGCGGAACTCAGTTTGATCCAAAACTTGTGGACATCATGCTTTCTCTGATTGCTGACGGAACAATAGATGCTGAAAGCCTTTACAAAAAATCAAAAAAAATTCCGGCAGAAAACAGTAAATGAGGAAAACTATGAATGTAAAAATGAAAAAAAAATATATTTTGTGCACAATTACTTCTGTTGCAATGTGCCTGCTTTCTTTTGGACTTCATATTTTGACACGTTCCGAAGACAGATGCCTTAAAGTTGGATTCATTTTTGTAGGAGATGAAATAACTCCTTATACAGAAAATTTTATAAAGGCACAAAATCACGTTGTTTCGGTTTTTGGCGACAAAATTGACTGTGTTACTAAGTACAATGTTACGGAAGACCAGATTGAAGGTCCTTTGGAAGAACTTGTAAACGAAAAGTGTGATTACATAATTGCCGCCAGTTACGGTTACGGTCCAGTTGTAAAAGAGATGGCGGCGCTTCATCCTGAAATTGATTTTTGTGTGCCGACTGGCGACAATGCAAATGATGAGCCTGTTCTTTCAAATTATCATAACTGTTATGGAACAATTTATCAGGGGCGCTATATTTGCGGTGTGATTGCCGGAGAAAAACTTAAGGAAATGATTGAATCGAAAGTTATAAGCGCAAAAGAGGCAAAAGTCGGTTACGTTGCGGCTTTTCCGTTTGCAGAAGTTATTTCCGGCTATACGGCTTTTTATCTTGGCGTTCACTCGGTTGTTCCAGAAGCGACAATGCTCGTAAAATATACGGACACTTGGTCAAATTATTCTTTGGAAAAGCAGGTTGCCGCAGAATTGATTGATGAAGGTTGCGTTGTAATATCTCAACATTCTGACACAAAAGGACCTGCCGTTGTCTGTGAAAATTCAAAAAGACCGGTTCCTGTCTATCATGTCGGATACAGCCAAAGTATGACAGATATTGCTCCGACGCGTTCCTTGGTCAGCTGTTCTGTTGATTATTCATACTATTTCGAGCAGTCAATAAATGCTCTTTTGCATGATAAGAAAATTGAAGATTGCATTGACGGCAAGGTTTACGGTCAAGACGCAATGGCAGGAATCGAAAAAGGCTGGGTTCGCATTTTGGACATAAACTATGCAGTTTTGCCGGAAAGTATTGATTCGACCGTAAAATCTGTTAGCAACAAAATCGAAAAAAATGATATTGTAGTTTTTTCTGGAAATTTTACAGGAACTGCTCCGTTTGACAGTTCCAATAAAATTGACTTAAGGACACCTTTTGTCGAAAATGAAAAATCTTCATCTCCGGCTTTTTGTTATGTCCTCGATGATGTAATTAAGATTTTGCCTTAGTTTTTTAGGAATTTTAGCAATCCCACCATTGAGCTGCAGTTTGATCTGCCAGCTGGAGCAAAATGACAAGAGGGTTTTGCAGAAAATTTGAATAGTTAAAACTTTCGTTCGGACTTAAATCGGAAAATCCCATGTGGCGGCTTATTGCTTCGAGAACCGGACGTTTATGAATGTATTCTGGAAGACACTCAAGAAGCATGAGAGCGGATTCGTTTCCGTGACCAAGATTTCGGTTTTCGCTTTTTACTTTAAAATAAGGCTCGTAAACCCAGTTCCCCTGATAGTTTTTTGTTTTTTTGTGTTCGACTGAATAAAATCCAGCTTTGCAAAAATCGTGAGACAGCGCGGCAATAAAAATGTCTGCAGCTGAAAAATTATAAAATTCTGCACGCTTTGTCTGGATAAAATTTGAAAAAATCATTGGCGCAAAAACAAGGCTTTGGTAAATCACCGTAAGAGAATGAGCCGCAAGTCCTCCGGCAACGTTTGCGTGGTATTTTGCGCTTGCAGGACTTGTGAAAAATTCGTGTTTTTCCATCCATTCTGTAAGACAGTCTATTTTTTCTTTTGGAAGCAGGGCTGTTGCCATTTCGAGTATTGTATCTTTGACTTTTTGGCTGTCAAAAGTTCCATCCATTAAAATCGGCTTGTTTTTTGAAAAAATCTGCGCAACATTTTCTACCTGGATTTTTAACTCAATTAAATCGTTTTCATTCATAAAATGATTATAAAATTAAAATTGTGGTCTGAAAAGAAGGTGCTTTAAATACATAAGTGTGTTTTTATTATGTAAACACAAAATGGTTTTTAGAAACGTGAAATTTTAAGGAACGAGCGATAAAGAAAATATTTATATTGAATAAATATGCAGAACTTTGTATGATAATTGCATATTTATTCGTGATAGTGGAGCTTTTTTATGGAGAAATTTGCTTTTATTGACGGCGGAGTTTGCGCTGCCGAAGGATTTACCGCGAGTGGCGTTTTGAACAAAATCAAGGAAAGCCGCACAACTTA
>NZ_DBJD01000029.1:0-4261 GCF_002297065.1 Treponema sp. UBA785
TTTTATAAATCAGCCTGCTTTTGGCAAGTCAAGCGATTGTCCGGTCAGCTTTTTGTATACTCCGGGCTTGTCCTGCTCCGCGACAAGGTAGCCGTAGAAAAAATCTTTGGCTATTGCCGGAGGCAGATGGCAAGCCTCGCCGATACGCTTTATTCTTTGAAGCAAATCTTGATGCGTGCAATTTTCAAAAGAGTTCATCCAGCAACTCCTTTTCCCACCCGCATAAAGTTTCATCATCATTTAATGATAATGCCGTTTTTTTTCGATTAGTCCATTTTGTACGCCATAAATATATTCTCCTTGCAGCTATATTAAGCTGCTAAGCAGGACGTATATTGTCCCCGGTTAAATTGTGAATAAAAATTAAAGCAAAGAGAATTTTAGAAGCAGTATTTATGAAAGCTGAGATGGAGTTATTTGTTTTTTTTGTTGCGAGTCGTACTGCAAAAAGAGAGTGTTTGGTGTTGGAGAAAATTTTACTGTTTTATTATTTGCGCCAGAAGTTGGCAAAAACAGAGTCTGCAAGTGCCATAAGCGATGAGCAGCTGCTTAGAGCACTTGCAGACCATCTAGGGTTTGATATTGTCGCAAGATAAAGCCCTAAATGCTTTGAAAAAAAATTGCTACAGGGTGGATGCCTGTAGCAAAGTCTAAGGAGGCGTTTATGTCTAAAAAACATAAGCGAAAACCGCTAACCAGCAAGAGGCTGAAAGCCTTTTTGCTGGACTTACTGAGAGAAGCCATCATAGCCATTATTGTGCAGCTCTTAGTAACATTTTGTTACAAGCTATTTAAAATAACTTGTAAGGGCTAGTTTTTTAGCATATACTCCAAAAATAGTTTAAGGGTTATTTTATGGAAAAGCAAGAGGTTTTAAAATTTTTAATAGGTTTCATCATCATTTTCGCGGCAATTCATTTTGCAAGAAGAATGAAGTAATGTGCGTGTCTTTTTATTATTAGAATTGGTTTTAATCATAAAAATCAGGGCTATGTTTTTATCGTATTCAGGGCGGACTGTCTCTCTATCGCAAGTTTCTTTTGTAATGTGTCATGTTGTGGCATAAAGAAGCACAAGCCTGTTTTTTAGAGTACAGCAACGTTTTTTTTCTGAGCCTGCGTTTAAACTTTGCCTTTTGTCGAAGGAATTTCCCCGTTTCTTCTTGGGTCGATTGCTGTTGCCTGGCGTAAGGCTCTGGCTGCGGCTTTAAAAAGCCCTTCTATTTTGTGGTGATCGGAACGGCCTCGGATTGTATCTAAATGAATGTTGCATTTTGCGTTTGCCGCAAATCCTTGCCAAAAATCTTCAAAGCAATCTGTCTGAAAAAGGTAGTCGTTTCCGTCTTCGTCGCGGCTCAAAAGCGGAATTCCTGTCAGCTGGGCGTTACATACGCAGTATGGGCGTCCTCCAAGGTCAACTGCCACTTGAGAAGTTGCATCTTTTCGTTCTTCTGTAGATGCGGATTCAATTAAATCAAAATCAACTCCGCATCTTAAAAGGCTTTCGTCCATAGGGTAGATAAAATAGCCTGTCCGAAAAATTCCTGCGCAGTTTCCAAGCGCTTTCGCAAAAGCCATTCCTAGGGCAATTCCAGTGTCTTCTATCAAATGGTGCTGGTCTACGTCCAAGTCTCCGGAAATTTCTCCGGAAAGGTCAAAAAGTCCGTGTTTGCAGAAAGAATTGAGCATATGGTTAAAAAAGCCGATTGGATTTTTTACAGTATATTTTCCGCTTCCATCGAGATTAAGAATCAATTTTATTTGAGTTTCTTTAGTGTTTCGTTCAATTTCTGCTATTCTTTCCATAAAAAATGGTTCCTTAAGTGATTTTTGTAGGAGTAATTTTTTTTAATTACTGCATAACCTTTCTCAGTTCGTATTCGAGAATATCAGTTGCCCCAAGCTGATGCAATTTTGGGAGGAGAGTCGGAACTTCGCTCTTTTTTACGGCAATTTTTACTGCATAACCGTTGTCGCCAAAAAGTGGCGAAACTGTCGGGCTTTTCATTGCAGGAATTCCTTTAATAAGCGCATCAAAATTGTCTTTTGAAACGTTCATTTCGAGCATTACGCGGCTACGTGCTGCAAGAACTGCTTCAAAAAGCATTTTAAGCTCCATGATTTTTTGTTTTTTCTCAGGATCTTTTAACGCCTCTTTAGAAGCGTACATTCTTGTCGAAGATTCCATGATTGTGTCACAAATTTTAAGGTGATTTGCGCGCAAACTTGAACCTGTCGAAGTATTGTCTATCAAAATCTGAGCAAGAGCCTGTTCGTTGTCCTGAACAAATCCTTCTGAAGTTCCCCATGTGCGGAAAATTTTCCCATCAACGTTCTTGCCTTTTGCCCAAAAACGGCTCAAATTCTGGTATTCGGTTGCAATTGTAACCGGTTTTTTGAGAAGCGCGTCAAAATCTACGGTTTCTGGAACTGCAACGACAATGCGCACTGGATCAAAACCCAAGTCCATGATTTCTTCAACCTGATCTTGAACTCCGTTTTCAAAAACCCAGTCTTTTCCCGAAAAAGCAACATCGGCACGGTTGTCGGCAAGCAGCGCGCTGGAAATTTGCGGTTTTACAACCTGAAAAGCCAGGTCGTCCTGATTTGTAATCGGATAATATGTGCGGTCTGGCAAATAAATTGAAATGCCGACATCTTTTAAAAGTTCAACAACAGATTCGTAAATTCTTCCTTTAGCCAAAAGAATACTCAGTTTTTTCATAAAAAATCCTTTCGGGACAAACCCAATAAATCTTCTAATATAATAAAGAAATATAACGCAAAATTCAACTTTGAAGACAAAATACTGAATTAGTGATTTTTTTCCTTAAGCTCGCAATTTCTTGTGGAAATGCAATTTTTGGATTTTTTTCGAAAATATTTCAAATTGGGCGCAAATTGGTTTTAAAATATTCAAAAAGTCGTTTTTCTGTGCTAAAATTGCATATATTTATTTTTTCGAGGTAAAAAAATGGACGGCAAGGAAGAAATTCTTGAACTTTTGCGTGAAAATGCGCGTCTTTCTGTTGAAGACATTTCCGCAATGACGAAAAAAACTCCAGATGAGGTTAAAAAAATTATTGCCGAACTGGAAAGCGAAGGTGTTATTTTAAAATATGCCGCCATTATAAATCCAGAAAAAGACGAAGCGAATAAAGATAAGGTTGTTGCCGAAATTGAAATTCAGTGTCAGCCTGAACGTGAACACGGTTTTGATGCGCTTGCCGAACGAATTTACAGATTTCCGCAGGTTAAGTCGCTTTATTTGATGAGCGGTGGCTATGATTTAAAGGTTGTAATCGAAGGCGACAACTTAAAAGAAGTTGCAGGTTTTGTTTCGAGCAAACTTTCGACTTTGAACGGTGTACGTTCGACAAAAACACATTTTCTTTTAAAAAAATACAAGGAAAATGATGTTCTCTACGTTGAAGACGAAACTGACCGTCGCGAAGGAGTCATGGCATAAAAATGAACAACAGACCCGATAAATTTTCTAAATCAATGATGAACATTCCTCCGTCAGGAATCCGCAAATTCTTTGAAATGCTGATTGGGCATGATGACGTAATTTCTCTTTCTGTAGGCGAGCCGGATTTTCCTACTCCGTGGGTTATGCGCGAAGAAGCGTTTTATCATCTTGAAAAAGGCCACACTTCTTATACTTCAAACTGGGGCTTGCTTGAGCTTCGTGAAGAAATTTCAAGATATATGGAAAGATATGAGCTTTACTACAATCCAAAAAATGAAATTCTCGTTACGGTTGGCGCAAGCGAAGGAGTTGATGCTTCTTTGCGCGCAATTCTCAATCCTGGTGACGAACTGATTGTCGTTCAGCCTTGTTATGTAAACTATGTTCCTTTGGCAGAACTGTGTCAGGTTAATGTAATTCCAATTGATTCTGGTGTAAACGGTTATTATCCGACTGCTCAGCAGATTAAAGATGCAATTACTCCAAAAACAAAAGCTGTCATGATTTGTTCTCCAAATAATCCGACTGGAACTATGATTCCTGCAGAAGAGCTTGAAAAAATTGCAAAAGTTATCGTAGAAAATCAGATTTGGTGTATTTCGGACGAAATTTATTGTGAGCTTCATTATGAAGATGCACAGCATGTTTCTATTGGTTCGTTTCCGGGGATGAAAGATTACACGATTATTTTGAACGGTTTTTCTAAATCTTTTGCTATGACAGGCTGGCGAATTGGTTACATTGCTGCTCCTGCCGACCTTTTGCAGCAAATTGTAAAACTTCACGGTTA
>NZ_DBJD01000029.1:4411-10332 GCF_002297065.1 Treponema sp. UBA785
CAACAGAGAAGAAATTTAATGTACAAGGCTTTTTGCGATATGGGGTTGCCAGTTCCTGAGCCAAAAGGAGCATTTTATATGTTCCCGGATATTTCTTCGACAGGACTTTCTTCGGAAGAGTTTGCAACTAGACTTTTTCAAAAGCATAATGTCGCAGTTGTTCCAGGAAGCGTCTTTGGGCTTGGCGGTGAAGGGCATATTCGCTGCTGTTATGCAACTGGAATTGAAAAAATGAAAATTGCCCTCGACAGAATTGCAGATTTTGTAAAGGAACTAAAAGATTCTAAAAACTAAATTGTTTCGTTAAATTTTATATGCTGAGCGTCTTATGAATTTTGAAAGGCGTTCAGCATTTTTTTTACGACGCATCAACTTTCTTTAATAATTTTATAAGTCCGTCTTTTTGGATTAAGTCAATTGGACGGCCTTCGGAATATTTTTGCGCTTCATCGGTGTATGTTCCTGCTGTAAAACATATTCCTCGGTCAGCCTTGCTTTCGCTTACCTTTGCCTGAAAATCGCGGATAAAAAGCTCGCCAATTGAACCGGTTGTCCTATAAAAACGGAAAATTTCGGTATCTTCCCAACGGTTTGTGTCTACTGTAAGTAGAATTTCTACATGGTCTGGTTCAACAGAAATATCTTGTATTTTTACGAGCGCCCGCGGATAATAAGTCATTACTACTTTACGGCAAAGAGCTACAAAGTCCGAAGTGCTGCTCATAAGATAAATTTGAAGATTTTTGTTCTTATTTAATTCTCCATACCGGTTTAAAAGCTGTGCAACGTCTTTGTATGAAGGCGTCATTGTCTGAATTTCTCGCAAAAGCGAAATTCCTGTTGCAATATTTTTTGTTGCAAAACAGGCTTGAGCATAGCGGTAACGGAGTTCAAGAGCGGTTTCCGGAGGAATATTCTGATGTTTTATGCCGATTTCAAAGTCCTGAAGTGCTTTTTCGTATTGAGCTGCCTTTGAATGCATAAGTCCTGCCGCAAGACAGGATCGTGCTCCATATTCTGGATCTGGACGCAAGTGAAGAAATACTTTCATTGCCTTGTCGCCGTATCCACATTCCTGCATTGCATCTGCCATACTAAAAAGCGCTTCTTTGTTGTCTGGGTTTTCATCGAGTGCACGCCTTAAAAACGGCAACGATTCCTTAAAATGATGAGCATTGTACAAAGCCATTCCTAACGGCGCATTTACGTTGAGAGCGTCAGGTCTTGCAATGAGCGCTTTTTTTAAACAGGCGGTTGCCTTGTCATAATCTTTGTTTGCATAGAATGCGAGTCCGAGGTTGTAATTTACGTCAAAATTTGAAGGATTTATTTGAAAAGCTGCCGAAAGTCCGCGGAACGAATCTTGAATTTTATTTAGCTTAAAGGCGCAAATTCCTTGTCTTAAAGCTGCAAGAAACGGGTCAATCTGCGTATGGGCCGGTGCTATGTTTAGCATTGTGTCGTAAATCTGATATGCTTTTTCCCATGAGTGTTCGTTAAAATAAATATTTCCTAATGCAATCAGTCCATCGGGATTATGAGGATCCTGAGCAAGTTTCCGGGTTGCTTCACGTATAATTTGAGCACGTTTTTTTGTCTTGCCTTTTTTGCTTCCGGTTTTTCTTGTTCCAAAGGCGACCAAAATTGCTGCAAAACCGATTGCAATGGCGATTGCTATAACAAGGGCTAATGAATCCATATTGTCTATTATCGGCAAAAAAGGTCTAAAACTCAAGTTTTTACGAAAAACTTGAGCCTTTAGCGTAGTAGTTATGAAAAAAACATATATTATTTTTTTACAATGATTTTGTACATCGGTTTTTCGCCCGGGCACAGTTCCAAAATATGTTTTTCAGCTTCGAGAACTTCTGTCGGATCATGGGTCACGTGCAAAAGAGTTGTTGTTCCAGAATTTGCAACTGTTTCGAGCAGATCGAGAATTTTTTGGCGATATTGTTCGTCGAGGCCGTGGCATGGTTCATCAAGAATCATAATTTTTGGAGATTTTACAGCTGCGCGGATTATAAGAATTGCCCTCTGTTCTCCATAGCTCAAGTTTCCGAAAGATTCGTGTTCGCGTCCTTCAAAACCTGCCAGTTTTAACCATTTTTTTGCCGCGGCGATTTCCATGTCTGTCTTTTTTTCGTACAAACCGATTGAATCGTGAAAGCCTGAAATTATTACGTTTTCGAGCTCTGTGCCACCTACCATTCTGTATTCAACATGAAGACGGTAACTTACGATTCCGAGATTTTTTTTGATGTCCCAAATTGATTCTCCAGTTCCTCGTTTTCGTCCAAAAAGCCAGACGTCGTTGCAGAAAACTTGCTTGTTGTCGCCAGTTATGAGTTCCAAGAGCGTTGTTTTTCCTGAACCGTTCGGACCGCGAATAAACCAGTGCTCGCCTGGAAGAACTTCCCATGAGAAATCCTTTAAAACTTCATGTCCGTCCCAGCCAACATTTACCTGATTCATATATACAAGAGAATGTTCCGCAGAAACCGTATTTTGCTGAGAAATCGAATTCTGTGCTTCGGAAAGCTCGCTCAAAAACGCCTCTTTTTCTGACTTTCGGTTCGCATTTTTTTGAATATTGCGCTGTTCTATGAGCTTTTCGTATTCAGCCTTTGTTCCGCAGAATGAATTTTTTTTGTCCGTAAATTCCAAAACATTTGTAATTGTCCGAGGAATTTCGTGGTAACGTTCCATTGCCATGATGATGGAAGTTCCGTTCAAACTCCCGCTGTTTTGTCTGCCTACCATTGTCTGGAAAAATTCCAAAAGAATTGAACGGCTCTGTGCGTCAAGACCAGCAAACGGGTCGCTCAAAATCAGCAATTTTTTTCCAGAAAGCAGCGCGCGGCATAAAAGTGTCCTGCGAATTTCGCCTGTCGACATAAATTTTAGTCCGCGGTCAAGAATTTTTTCGACTCCGCACAGTTTTACTTCCGGCAAAGTTTCCAGCCGTTCGCCGATTGCTGGCAAAGGGAGATGTCTGTGCTTTGCGTCAGGACCACCCAAAACTTCGCAGATAAATCGTCTTCCGGAACGGCCTTCATCAATTTTATTGATATATTCAGATTCATCCAAATCGCGTTCTTCCTGAATTAAAAGAGCCGCACGTTCAAGAGAAACTGTTTCTGTTGATTTTTCAAAAATCGTGTCTTCGACTTTATTTGTCTTGTTGTTTATAAACTGTTTTTCGCCGGCAAGAGCCTGTAAAAAATCTGCTTTTCCGCCGCCATTCGGCCCGATAACAAGCCATGCTTCTCCAGCTTGCATCTGCCAGTCAAGTGATTCAATTTTTGTTCCGTGCAAATCCTGAACACGCACGTCTTTTAGCGAAATAAGATTGTCATTCATAGAATAAAATTATAATGAAACACAAAAAAATATAAAAGTTGAACAAAAATTGTGCAGGCAAAAAAGTCTCTAGCGGACAAATTTTTTTTTATTTGTTAGAATGTGATTATGAGTGCAATTGATTTTTATGGCAACGAACCGGGAAACAGTAAATCTGTCGTATTTTTGTGCAGTTCTTCTTTTGGACGTTTTTTGTATAATTTGACGCTTTTTTTGCAAATTCCTAAAATTATAGGAGCATTTTTACGTTCACCTTTGAGCAAATTTTTTATAAAAGGCTTTATAAAAAAAAATAATATTGATATGTCGGCTTTTGCCGGTGTTAAATTCAAGTCGTTTAATGATTTTTTTACAAGAAAAGATAATTCTCGTAAGCCGGAATTGTCGCCAGAAACTTTGATTTCGCCTTGTGACAGCGCTCTTAGCGTATTCAATATAGAAGAAAATTCAACTTTTAAAATAAAAGGCTTTGACTATGCGCTTAAGGATTTTTTTGAAACAGATGAATTTGACAAAACTTTTTCTGACGGAAATGCGCTTATTTTTCGGCTTGCTGCAACTGATTATCACCGCTATTGCTACATTGATTCAGGCTCGCTTGAAAAAAATCATTTTTTAAAAGGAAAATTGTATTCGGTTCAGCCGGTTTGCTGCCGGACTTTTAAAGTTTATACAAAAAACCGGCGCAGCTGGACGATTTTGCATACGCAGAATTTTGGAGATGTCGCCCAGGTTGAAGTAGGCGCATTTAGCGTAGGCGGAATAAAAAATCATCACGAAAATTACACTTTTTCTAAAGGTGAAGAAAAAGGTTATTTTGACCTTCACGGTTCAACAATCGTCATGCTTTTTAGAAAAAATACGATAAAACTTGATGAAGAAATTTTGGCTCAGACTGCAAATGGCAAGGAAATAACAGTAAGATACGGCCAGCCAATCGGTAAAAAAGCGTAATATTTTTATTTTTTACACATTTTTAGCATATTTTATATATTTTTATTCAAAATCTCATCGTATTCTTTAATAGTGAATTTTTGAAATTCGCGGAAATTCTAAAAAGTTGCGGAACTTTTCGCATGGAGGTTCGCTTGAAAAGACTTCTAAAAAAATCATTTTTTGCAGTATTTGCTGTTTTTTTTGCATTCAGTGTGTTTGCAAAAGGGAGTAAAGAGTACGTGACTCAGGAAATTAATGCTTCGGAGCGCTGTCTGCCTGTTTTTTATGAAAACATAAAATCTCGCTGGACTTTTAAAATGGGTTACAAAGATGGCGTTGATTTTAACCAGTGGAAAAAAGAAGGACTCGAAAAAGCACGAGAACTTATTATTCAGGAAGATGACAAAACGCCGTTCGATATGGTTGTTTTGGAATCAGAAAAGCGTGACGGCTACACTGCCCAGAAAGTGGTTTTTAATATTTCTCAGGACAGCCGTGTTCTTGCATATCTTTTGCTTCCTAATGGGAAAAAAGGACAGACTTTTCCTGCCGCCCTTATGCTCCACGACCACGGTTCAAATTTTGCCATTGGTAAAGAAAAAATGGTAAGGGCTTTTTCTTCAGACAAGGCAGTAGAAAAAATTCTAAAAATCAAGAGCAACAAGGAAGCCAGCATTGAAGCTGCAAAACTTTCTCCAGAAAGCAAGGATTTGTACGAAAAAATCAAGAATTCAAAAGCCTGGGCAAATCAATACTTTTCCGACCTTTATCCTGGCGACGAACTTGCAAAGCGCGGTTATGTTGTTTTGAGCTTTGATGCGCTTGGCTGGGGCGACCGTTCAGTTAAAAATTTCAGCACAGGAAGCCAGCAGTCTTTGGCTTCAAATATGTTCAACATGGGAACAAGTTTTGCAGGACTTATTGCCCAGGAAGACTGCCGGGCTGCAAAATTTTTGGCAAGTTTGCCTCAGGTAGATAAAGAGCGCGTTGCCTGCATCGGTTTTAGCATGGGTGGTTTCCGTTCTTGGCAGCTTGCCGCAATCAGCGACGACATTAAGGCTGGGGTCTCTGTTTGCTGGTTTGGTACGATGAAAGGTCATATCGTAGAAAAAGATGGTCAGTTGAAGGGAAATTCTGCATATTCAATGTTGCACCCGACAATAGCAAAATTCCTGGATTATCCAGACATCGCTGGGCTTGCTGCTCCAAAACCAATGTATTTTATTGGCGGAGATAAGGACGCTGTAAATCCAAATGCAGGAACTGAAGAGGCATATGCAAAAGTTCATAAAATTTGGACTGCTGCAAATGCCGGCGACAAGTTAAAGACCGAAATTGTGCCTGGCATGGAACACGCTTTCCCGGCAGAACAGCAAAAAGCGGCTTTTGACTGGCTTGATAAGCAGTTTAAGTAGTCATTCATGTAAAATTTTATCGATTGCCTGCCGCATCTTTTTATAAGATTCGCTTCCGGAATACTGTATTTTTTGAATAAATCCGACTTCGTAAGAGCCGAGCGCGTTTCCGGCAGCGTGGCAGGTAAATCCTTTTTCATAAGGCCCGTTTGTAAGCACAATGTGAGGCACAAGTCCGATTCCTAGTCCGAGCTGAACCAATGCCAT
>NZ_DBJD01000029.1:10458-13666 GCF_002297065.1 Treponema sp. UBA785
CGGTCAAAACGTTCGCGGGCCAATCCTGTTTTTGGCAAAATTAGCGGTACTGAAGAGACAATGTCCTGAGGGCTGCCGCTCACTTTTTCGTACGGACCTCCAGTGCTTGCTGCAAAGACAAGAGGTGTGCTTCTTACAGGAATACAATCTATTCCGCTCAGCCCCGTTTCTGGAATTGCCGCAACGGCTACATCGGCTTCTCCGTTTTTTACAGCTTGAATTGCACCAGCAGGATCTCCCGTTTGAACATTTAAATGCAAGTCTGGAAAACGCTCCGCAACTTTCTGCAAAAACGGCGGCATAATTGAATAGCAGGCCGTTACAGAAGCATAAACTTTTAAGGTTCCGGTTATGAGAGATTTTGATGAATTCAATTTTGCAAAAACATCTTCCTTCTGTTGCAGGCACTTTTCCGCAAATTCGGCAAATTTCTTTCCTTTTTCTGTTAATGCGGCTTCGCGGTTATTGCGTTCAAAAAGCTGACAGGAAGTTTCGTCTTCTAGCCTTGTAATCAAACGGCTGAGGGCAGAAGGACTTAAATTTATTTTTTCGGCGGTTTTTGCAAAGTGAAGAGTTTTTGAAAGAGTTAAAAAAGCATTCAGTTCAAAAAAGTCCATAATTCAACCTCAAAAACCTTAAAATTGAAATTTTTAAAGGTTTTTTATACAATTAGTTACAATAATATATATAAATTGCCGATAATAAAACAGAATCCGGAGGAATTAAAAATGAAAAAAACATTTATCGCTATGACAGTTGCCGCTTTATCATTCAATATTTATGCTTTTGATCCTGCCGCTGCTGTTTCTCTTTCTGCACCTGTTAAGGATTATACAAAAACCACTTATACGATTACTGAAAAATTTGGTGAGTATTATCGTTCTCCAAAGGCAAAATACCTTCATGTCTTTGACGCAAACGGAAGACAGACAGAAACTTCTGAATTTACGGCAAAGGGCGCAGTTGTTGACCGTTTAGTTTTTGCTTACGATGCTGCTGGAAACTTAACATCAACGACAGGATTTGATTCTGACGGAAAAATAAGCTGGAAAACAGTTACAGTTTACGATTCAAACGGAAACAAAACCGAAGAATCTGAATACAATGCAAGCGATATGCTCGTTAACAAAAGTATCTGGAAAATAAGCCCAGAAAAACAAAGCGAAGAAGCATATTACAATGCGGACGGAGCACTTCTCGGAAAAACAATTGTAAAATTTGACGATGCAGGACGCGACAGCGAAGTTTGTTCTTACAACGCAGACGGTTCTTTGCAGCAAAAACGCGTTTACACTTACAACGATGCCGGAAAACTTTCTGAAATTTCTTATCCTCTTTCTGATGGAACTGTTACTCAGAAAGTAGTATTCCGTTTTGACGAAAAATATTCGGTTACAGAAGAGCAGACTTACAACGAATCAAACAAACTTGTAAAGAGAATTATTTATAAATACGATGACAAAGGAAATGTTGCAAGAACTACAACTTATGCCGTTTCTCAGAAATTTGGAACGACAGTAAATGAGCTCATCGACATAAATGAATATTCTTACACTTACGGAAATTCATCTTCTGCAAATTCGGACGCAAAATAATTTTTTTGATTTGTAAAAAACGTAGAATTGGCTTTTAATGGCTGGTTTTGCAAATAAACAAAAAATGCTGGAATTAGAACAAATGTTCAGTTTTCCAGCATTTTTTTTGCTTTTTTTTTCAATTACTATTACACTCGTTTTTATTATTCAATTGTACGGCTTATTACGCCACCGCCACGAATTACACCGTCAATATAAAGAACGGCCGACTGTCCTGGAGCAACTGCGCGCTGAGGTTCCTTAAAAGTGATTTTCCACGGAGTTCCAGAATAAACCGTTTTGTCGTCTTCAGAAGGAATATATTTTTCTACAACTGCTGCCGCTGGTCTGCTTGCAAGCCGAATTTTCACTAGCGCTTCGACAGGTTCTGATGGTTCAATTCCTGCCGGCCAGACAAAATCGTCTGCAATCAGGGCATTTGAATTTAAGTCGTCATTTTTTGCCAGAACAACCAAATTATTTTTTGCGTCAATGTGCTGAACGTAAGCCGGATAATTCAATGCAACGCCAAGACCTTTTCTCTGACCGATTGTGTAGTGTTCGATTCCTTTGTGCCGTCCAAGAACATGACCGTCCAAATCGATGATGTCGCCAGGAACGCTCGGTTTGTCGTTAAAAAGCATTTCAAAATATTCAGGCGGAATAAAATCCTGGCTTTCTTCGCGTTTTGCCGCTTCAAGGTTTGCCTGTTTTGCAAGTTCAAAAACCTCTTTTTTCTTCATAGATGCGAGCGGAAACCTTACTTTTTCGAGAAGTTCCGACGGCAGGCGGTAAAGAAAATAAGTCTGGTCTTTTGTTGAATCGGCGGCTCCGGCAATCATAGCAGGCTTTGCGTCTGTCCCAAAGATTCCGGTTTCCGGACGGACAACGCACGCATAATGACCAGTGCAAAAATAGTCAAAATTGATTTTAAGTTCTTTTAATCCGGCAAGCAGCGCATCAAATTTTATAAAACGGTTGCAGCGAATACACGGATTTGGAGTGCGGCCGGCACGATATTCGCTTTTAAAATATTCAAGAACGACTTTTCTGTAAGTTTCTTTTACATCGATAACGTGATACTCAATGTCGTGTTCTTTGCAGAATTTTTCGCACTCGGCAATATTTTCTTCTTCTCCAGGACCATAGCAGGCTTCCCGAACCGGTTTGTCAGTCTTTACTTCTGGCAATCTTCCGTCCCAAATGGACATTGTTGCTCCAATTACTTTACACCCATTGTTTTTGAGCAAAAGAGCGGTCAAAGTTGAATCAACACCGCCCGACATTCCGACAACAACAGTATCGCCGGCTTTTGGCATATCAAGATTTATATAATTCATAAAAACTCCAAGAATTCTGATAGCAAAAATTAAACGATATAAAAAAAATAATCAAGGATTTTTATATTTCGGAGCGCATTTTTTGCAAAAGGAATATTTGCCAGACAGAACTGTCCAGTTGTCGCAAAAACCGGCTTTCCAGGGTTCCGCTTTCGCTACATCCGCTAACGCGGATGCTCCGCACCCTTCCAATCCGGGCTGCAAGCCCGGACGTGCGCTTTAGCGCACAGGTAAAAAGAACGGGTTTTGCGTAAGCAAAAGCCGCAGCATGCGAAGCATGCAAGCATCCGGGCT
>NZ_DBJD01000029.1:13780-19305 GCF_002297065.1 Treponema sp. UBA785
CACTTCCTAGTTTTTTTTGGAAAATTGCTCGTCAATTGTCTTTGCAACGGCTCTTAACTGTTCGCGGGTCATATCTTCTTTGTGTTTGAGCATTTCCGCAGGAATTTGATATGCTTTTTCCAAATCTTTTGGCGTCAAAACTTCTTCCGGCGTTCCAAAAGCCATTTCTCTTCCAGGATAGAACAATAAAACGTAGTCGGAATATTTTTTAGAAAGGTCGAGCTCGTGCATGGAACAATAAATTGTAGTTCCGGTCTTTTCTACAAATTCTTTAAGATAGGCGAGGGCGTTTTCTTTTTGGCGGTCTTCCATTGCAAACATTGGCTCGTCCATAAAAACAGAGGCGCTTCCGTACAACAGACTGAATGCAAGAATTACTCGCTGTTTTTCGCCTTTGCTCAAATGTGTAAGCGGACGTTCCAAAAGCGAGCCGAGTTCAAAAATCCCGATAATTTCTGCAAGCAAATCACCGTCAGAACGTATTGCTTTTGCGTTGTTCTTTAATGCTCCTGCAGAATAAACCTGAGCAAGAAGCTCTCCAGTTTTGTCTTCAGTGTCAAATTCAACATTCTGGTAGATAACGCTTGCAAGAAGATTTTTTTCTTCCTGATTAAGTTTTGCAGGATTCTTTCCCAAAAGTTTTATATTTCCGCTGTCTGGCAAAAGCCTTCCAGACGCAAGCATTAAAAAAGTAGATTTTCCGCATCCGTTCTGACCTACAAGGCTTATAAAACCGCCCCCCGGCAAGCTTCCCGAAAAATGCTCAAAAACTGGGGCTGGAACAATCTGTTTTCCATTGGAATCAACATCGCCATCAATTGGCGGATAAGAAAACGTAACATCATCAAACTGTAAAAAATCCATACAATTATTTTAATAAAAAAATAAATTTGGATACAGTGCTTTTTTTTACAAAATTAGAAAGAAAAATAGCCCGATTTTTACAACCGGGCTGTTTTTTTTAGTCTTTAAATAGTTTTTTTATTTCAGAAGCGTAAATTGCGTTTATTTTATAGCGGCTTATTTCCTGTTTTGCTGAAAGCTCAACGCCAACTTCAAATTCTTTTGGAAGAACTGCAATTTTGTTGATTCTTTCAAACATTTTAAATCCATTTTTGGAATTTACACGCTGGCTTACCTCGCTTTCGAGCAGCCGCTTTATTTCCAGGCTTTTTGCTAAATCTTCGTATTTTTTGTACGAAATTTTTGCGTCCTGTGCAAACTGTTCGATTTCGGATTTTTCTGGAACTATGAGCGCTGCCAGATACCGCTGGTCCTGACCTACAACAACTGCTGTTTTTATGTAACGCGATTCCTGAATTTTCATTTCGATAGGAACAGGTTCAATATTTTCGCCGCCAAGCTGAACAATCGTGTCTTTTATGCGTCCGCACAAAACGATTTCACCGTTTGCCGTAAGACGAGCCAAGTCGCCTGTATTGAACCATCCGTTTTCGTCAATAACTTCTTTTGTAAGGTCTGGACGTTCGTAGTAACCTTTCATTACTGTCGGACCTTTTACAAGCAATACGCCTTTTTTGCCGCGTGGAACTTCTTTTCCTGTTGCAGGATCAACAACTTTTGCCGCAAGCTCACGGATTGGAC
This sequence comes from Treponema sp. UBA785, assembly GCF_002297065.1. NCBI lineage: Bacteria > Pseudomonadati > Spirochaetota > Spirochaetia > Treponematales > Treponemataceae > Treponema > Treponema sp. UBA785. Next base: position 15,386 of record NZ_DBJD01000029.1, read on the forward strand.
GGCCAACATTGCCAAGAACCGGCCTGTTAAACGGCCGAACCGAAATAATCGGAGAAGTTTCTGTAAGGCCGTAACCTTCCACGAGAGGAACTCCGATTGCCCAGAAAAATTTGTCAATTGCTGGAGGAAGAGCGCCTCCACCTGCAACTGCTCCGCGGAAGTGTTTTCCGAGCATTGCACGGATTTTACGGAAAACGATTGCTCCGCCGAGCAATTTTATTGGATAGAGCAAAAGCCATGGAATAACAAATGCCGGCCACTGCAGCCATCTCTTGTCCATTCCGTAGCGTGTGGTTCTATCAAAAAGAACACGGTCGAGTTTTGAATGGAAAAGCGCAACTGTTACAAAGAAATTGAAAACTTTGAGAGTTATTCCTCCTGTTTTTCGCATTTTTCTGTAAATTCCATCGTAAATTGCTTCGATTACGCGTGGAACTGCCGGCAAAACCTGCGGGTCGAGAGACTTAAAGTCCTGCAAAAGAATTTGACCGATTGGTTTTGAATAGCACAAGGTTGCCGCCTGGGAAAAAACTACATATTCAACAGAGCGTTCAAAGGCGTGCCAGACTGGAAGCACAAGAATTCCGCGGTCGCCCGGATTAAGCCAAATTCTTTCGTCAATATCTTCGAGCTGCGATAAAAAGTTTCCGTGAGTGAGCATTACGCCCTTTGGCTGTCCTGTTGTTCCTGAAGTAAAGATAATCGAAGCCAGGTCGTCCCACTGTCCTTTATTGATTTCTTCATCGACAGTCTCCGGATTTTTTTGATTGAATTCCTCACCTTTTTCTTCAATCTGATTAAAAGTAAAAAGTGTTATTCCAGAATTTTTACATTCTTCAAAAGTTTTTTCGTCCTGATCTTCGATTGCGATAAAAGTTTTTAAAAGCGGAAGTTTATCTTTAATTCCAAGAATTTTAGAAATCTGAGATTTATTTTCGACAATTACGGTCTGAGTTTTTGCAAATGACAGAATATATTCAAGATCGCCAATTGTTGCGTCGCAACCGCGAGGAACGTCAATCGCACCGATTGAAAGAAGCCCCATGTCTATCTGCTGCCATTCTTTTCGGTTGTCGGAAACCATGCCGATGTGATCGCCACGTTTTATTCCAATTGAAAGAAGACCGCCGGCAAAATTTTTTGAGATTTCAAATGCGTTTTTATAAGAAATGCTGTCCCAAACGCCTTCGCTGAGACGCGACATTTGAGCAGTTAATTCAGGATATTTTTTTGCAGTTTCTCTGAACATCCTTGGCAGAGTTTTTTCCATATTGCCTCCAAATTGCAATAGCACCAAAATGACACAATTTGTTAAAATGTCATAGGGTTAATTATATTACTAAAAAAATTTATTTTCCACTGTTTAAAATTTTATTTTGATTTTTACAGGATTTTGCAGAATTCTTCTAAAAGAGGGTCGATTTGGGTAAAATCTGGTTCAAATGGAAGCGCGCTAAAAAGTTCTCCATCGCCTGACTGGGGATTTGAACGTATGTAAATTTTTTTTTCTACAATATATTTATCAAGCAGGCTAAAAAGCATATTTGTAAAAATTTCTGCATGAATCGAAATTGCATTTTTTGTAGCCGGTGAAATTTTTTTTGCTTTAATTAAACTATTTAAGGCGATTATTGTCTGGTTTAAAAGTTTTGTTCTGGATTCTTTTGAAATGGCCGCCGCTTCTGGTGAAAAATATTTTTCGCTTTCGATAAAAGAATAAATCTGAAGAAGAGGTTCTTTTTCGTTTATTTTAATCCAGCGATGAACAATTCCTTTTAAAACTGCTTCTGCTGTGTATTTTTGTGCTGTTGCTGTCATTTCGGAAGGAATTAGAGCTGTTTTTTTTAGATATTCACCGCAAAAACGAATTGTATCATCGAGAATAGCTTCGCGTGATTCATAATGATTGTAAAGACTTGCTTTTTTGATTCCTAGTTTGCTAGCAATATCTGCAAGTGAAGTTCCACCTACGCTTTTTATAAATGCACAGTCTAAAACCGCGTGAATAATTTTTTCATGGGTGATTTTTTCAGCCGGCATTAACTTTTCTCCATAATAAAAACCTAACAAACTAACAAATGTTAGTTTAATGAGCGGCTGGCGATTTGTCAACTTTTTAGACCTGGTTGCTCAAAAAAGCAGAAAGAGAGGTTTTTTCTGCTAAAATTATTTTTCTAAAACAAAAAGATACTCGCGGACGTGAATGTCGCGGTTTTTAAGGTTGCGGCTTCCTCGAAAAGCGTTGTATTTGATTTCTACGGTTTTTAGGTTTCCGTATTTTTTTAGCATTCCGGACATTTCGTCAAAACTTATAAAACCTTCAGAATTGTATGAAATTATTACATACTTACTTGAAATGCTTGAAATAATTTCTTCCATTGAATTTAAGGCGGCATACGGCTTGTTAAAAACCGAACGGTTCCAGTTTTGAACGATTCCGCTTACTTTGCTTATGTTTGCATCGAGTTTGTTTTTTAAAATAAGATTGAGCATAAAATAGTTTGAACCGTAAGGATGCTGATTGTAAGGCGGATCGAGATACGTTATGTCGAGACTTTTTAATTCTTTTGAGAGCGCGACTGCATCTTTTTGAAAAATTTCCAGGCCGGACTCAAAATTGCTAAAAACAGGCGTTTTTAATTCGATTTTTCCAAAAATTCTTGAAAGCGCATTTTTTCCGCTTGCGCCAAAGCAACCGATCCCGGTGTTTTTGTCTTTATAAAAACCTTTAAAAACCCCGCTTGTGTTTACGTGAATTGACGCTTCTGTGATTAAGGGCGCAAGAAAGAATTTTTTTAAGGATTCTTTTTTGATAACATCGTCGATGAGTTTTCGGTATGTGTCGATTAAAAGTGCATTTTGTTGTGTGTAAAACACGCGTTCGCCTTTTTGAATGTCTTTGTCGTTTTTTGGAGCGTAATTTTGCGAAATTATGCCGGGAATTTTTTCTATAAAACAGAGTTCTTCGATTTTGTTTTTTAAAGCCGAATATTCCTGAACGGGAAAATCTTTTTTATTTATAAGATAGCAGCCGTTTATGACCGCGGAATAATTTTCAAGGTCGTTCACGATTAAATTTGATGAATATTTTTTTAACATCCGGGCAACGATTCCAGAACCTGAAAAAAGGTCGGCGCAGACAAGTTTTTGACAGTTGAGTTTTTCTGCAATCAGAAGAATTTCTTTTTCTATGTGCTCAAGAAGACGCCGTTTGTTTCCAAGATATGTGATTATTTGAGTAGTAAGAAATTCGGGATTTTCGTCAAAATTTGCAGAGTCTGAATAATTCATAAAAATGTGAATAAAAGTTTATAACAGATTTTCAAAATTTTCTATAAAAAGAATCTAAAAAAGGTTGTTGTCTTGAGCAAAAAATGCCTGCTTTGTAAAAAAAAACTTACCCCGGATGCGCAGGGCGCAGTCGACCGCAGGCTTGCCGAGGACGATGAGCGTGAGCGAACCCGGAGCAGCCGGCTTGACGGTGGATGTGGTCTGTAAAAATAAAATATTGATTTTTAGTGTTTTTCAGATTATTATTGAGTTGTGTCTACGCTATATATAGTTGGTACGCCGATTGGAAATTTGGGCGACATTACTTTTCGCGCTATTGAAACTTTTAAAAATGTTGATGTAATTGCGGCCGAAGATACAAGGCATACTTTGCAGCTTTTGAACCATTTTGAAATTCATAAGCCGCTGATTTCCTGTCGTTCGCAGAATGAAGCGATTGCCGGTCAAAAAATTATCAAGCTGCTTGATGAAGGACAGTCGGTTGCGTATGCCAGTGATGCAGGAACTCCTGGAATAAGTGATCCGGGTGCTGTCTTGGCAGGTCTTGCAAGGGAAAGCGGACACAATGTCGTTCCGATTCCGGGGCCTAGCGCTTTTGCAACGTTGGTGAGTGTTGCTGGTGCTGGCGG